>JABDQT010000259.1 GCA_013042165.1 Kiritimatiellales bacterium
GGTTGTTGAGGGCGACCACACAGGATTCCTCAAACGGATTAAACCAGCGCACCGACCGGAAAACCAGCTGCCTGCAGTCGCGCAATTGCGGAGGCCAACTGGATCGGTCGCCTTTCAGCAGCCGGAGAATCGCCAGGTTGATGTCGAGTTTATCGGCCCGTCCATCCTGCCTGGCAATGGTACGCCAGACACTGAAAAGCGTACCCAATTGATGCAGCTTATGACTGCGGTTATGGTCAAGCATCCAGTCAATCACACGCGGTGTCTGTTCGGGAATGGATGCCAGCTCATTGACCAGTTGATCGAGCACTTCACCCAGCGCATTGGACGACAGCTCACCAAGGGTTCCCTGCCCTTCGAAATGTCCCGTTGCGACATCAACCACCTGCCGTCTTAACAGCAGCTGCTGTGCGGCATCCATGCGCCGGCCGCGGATGTTGGTATAGGGCAGACAAAGCTTGCGCAGTCGCGCAAAGGTCGTGTGGAACGAAGCGTCGACCCATCCTTGCTCAAGCGCCTGCTCCTGATGATATCGACGTAGTGCCAGCTCAGTTGGAAAGACAATCAACTTCCGCTGGACAGGTGCTTCCGGCATCAGAGTTTTTCGATGAATCGGGCGATGCGCACCATCGCCTCCTTGATCTCATCCATTGATGTGGCGTAGGAGCAGCGGATAAAGCCCTCGCCGCAGGCTCCGAACGCAGTGCCGGGCACACAGGCCACATTCTGCTCATCCAGCAGCTGCAACGCAAACTCCTTGGCCGTCATGCCGAAGCGACTGATATCGGCGAAGGCGTAGAATGCGCCGTCAGGCCGGATGCAGGGAATACCCATCTCCTCAAAGGAGGCATGGATAAAGTTTCGGCGCTTCTTGTATTCGGCTTTCATGCGGCCGATATCCGCATCCGCGTTTTTCAGCGCTTCGACGGAGGCTTCCTGACTAAGGATCGGAGCGCAAAGCATCGTATATTGATGGATCTTCATCATGGCTTCGGTCAGTTCGGGCGGCGCACACGTGAAGCCCATGCGCCAGCCGGTCATGGCCCACGCTTTGGAAAAACCGTGCAGGTAGATGGTGCGCTCGCGCATGCCGGGCACTGAAATAATGCTGAAGTGTTCGCGGTCGTAGGTCAGCTCGTCATAGATCTCGTCGGTGAGCACAATCAGGTCGTGCTCGATAGCGAAGGCGGCAATATCCTCGACATCCTTCTTCGAGAGCGCGGCACCCGTAGGATTATTGGGATAGTTGAGCAGCAGTACCTTGGTCCTGTCGGAAACATGTTCTTCCAGCTCATTGCGGGTCAGGCGGAAGTCGTTTTCCTTTTTGGTCTGGATGGCGACCGGCTTGCCATAGGCAAACTGGATGAGCGGATTGTAGGAAACATAGCTCGGCTCGTGGTAAAGCACTTCGTCGCCGGGCTCGATGAGCGCACGGATGGCCAGATCGAGCCCCTCGCTGACGCCGACCGTAACCAGGACTTCATCCTCGGGATTGTAACTGGTGCCGGTCTTTTTTTCCACATGCCGGGCAATACCGCGCCGCAATGAGAGCAGGCCCATGTTGGAGGTATAGGAGGTCATTCCCCGGTCCAGTGCAAGCACGGCCGCCTCGCGGATGTGCCAGGGCGTGACAAAGTCCGGCTCGCCGATCCCGAGCGAAATCACATCTTCGCGCGAACTGACAATATCAAAAAAATCGCGGATGCCGGATCGGGGGATTTCGCGGACGGTCTTGGCAATACGGCTATGGAGAGACTTTGAGTCGTTCATCATCCTCCCCCGTATGCATGACAATGCCGTTTTGCTTGTAGGTCTTCATCATGAAATGCGTGGCGGTCGATACAATGCCCGGCATCGTGGCCAGTTTTTCGCTCACGAATCCGGCCGCCTCATGCATGGTGCGCCCTTTGATAAAGAGGAGCAGATCAAAGGTTCCGGACATGAGATAGACCGACTCCACTTCCGGGAAGCGGCTGATGCGCTCGGCAATCCGGTCGAAACCGCCGTCGCTCTCGGGGGTCACCTTGACCTCGATCACCGTGGTGACCAGAGAAGCGTCGAGCTTTTCCTCATTGACCACGGCCTGATAGGCCCGGATTACACCCTCTTTTTCATATTCCAAAATCTGTTTTTTCACCTCATCGGCGGTGATACCCAGCATTTTGGCAATATTTTCGGGCGATTCGAGTGCGTTCTGTTTCAGCAGATTCAACAGTTCATTCATGGCTTTCACCTTGGGTTGATTAAAAGTGGATAAAGCTTAACGGTTTGAAGTCCCGCGACCAAATCAAAAAAAACGCCCCGGGGTGCGGGGCGTTCTCCTGCGGATTTCTGTTTCACTTAGAAATCATAGATCACGTTAACGCCGCCCCAAAGCTTCTGCTTGGCTTCGTAGTTTGCGTCCGCCGCCCTGCGGATGGAACCGCCTTCAAGGAAGGTGTAGGTAACATTCGCCGAAAGCGTCACGTTTTCATAGATGTCATACGCTGCATTGACATAAAAGTTGTAGTCGTTGAATCCGGCATCCTGATCCCCGGCCGCATTCGGGAAGTAGGCATCATTGTAGGCCGTATTACCATACCCGGCAGAAACCCCGCCTTCTACCGCGAGGTAGTCGCTGACCTGATACGGAGCAACAACATCGAGCAGGATATAGCTGCCGCGAACTTCATCGATATCGCCGAAGAGCGTGGCGGACGGAATGAAATAGTCGGCATAACTCAGCACCACGGCGGAGGCAAAAAACTCGGTGGTGGATTCGGTCAGTGAGTTCGGATAGGTGTAGTTGATCGCGCCAACGGTAATCTCCATCTCATTGAGATTCACCGGCAGTGTGTAGGCCAGCGAAAGAGCAAGCTCGGAAAAATCGCTCGATATGCCCGCGACATTCTTCTTCAGGTCATAGTTGGCCCAGACATTAAAGCTGAAGTCATACTGCGAAATCGTGATCTGGGGTTGAATAACCGCATCGCTGTTATATACCTGACCGCGCCAGACATAGGCCGACACCAAAGCCGCTTCGGCAGTTACCTTGGCGATGGAAGGATCATCGGCGGGAGCCTGGCCTACCATCACAACATCACTCTGGGCACCTGCAACACCTGCAACCAGCAAGGTCGCCATTCCGATTGTCATTATTTTATTCATCCGAAGCATTCCTCCAGTTAATCCATCCCTGAAATTTACACCGCGCCTGCCGCGGTATTGCGAATAACGGAACGGAATGTTACATCTACCCCATTGTGTTGCAATTCATTTTTCGGACTATATTAAAGGGAAATCATGTTTTGCATCGACTTGCCGATCAAGCCCCTGATCCGGCTCACCGACGCCTGAAATAGCCGTTTCAGGGAGCGAATCAGCCGCGGTTTTCTTACTTAACCGAGGCACCGGGGCCGATATCGCCCTCGACGGTGAC
>JABDQT010000262.1 GCA_013042165.1 Kiritimatiellales bacterium
TTCCGGATGTATTGATAAAGATTCCATCGCCCTTCCCCTTCTCCACCACCTTCGTATCACCACATACAATCCGCACATCGGCTTCGCGGGCTTTTGCAGCCATCGACTTCACCACCCGTTCAAGCAGCTCGAACTCCAGCCCCGCTTCAAGAATCACACCCAGCGACAGCCACAGCGGTTTTGCCCCCATCACCGCCAGATCATTCACGGTTCCGCACACCGCCAGCGACCCAATGTCTCCGCCCGGAAACTCAAGCGGACTGACCACATACGAATCGGTTGTAAAGACCAGTTCGCCATCCACCTTCGGCATGACGGCCCCGTCATCCATTGATTGCGGACCGGCGTCTCCAAGATATTTACAAAACAGATCCCGCACCAGCTCGCGTGTCATCCGCCCGCCGGACCCATGCCCGAGAATAATTTTTTCACCCATGAATTAGTCCTTGAATAGATAGGCGGCGTTGCAGGCGCCCTCGTTGCTGACCATGCAGGAGCCAACAGGTGCGTCGGGCGAACAGATGGATCCAAACAGCGGGCAATCCACCGGCTCCTTGATGCCGCAAAGGATTTCTCCGCAGATGCACCCCTTCGGCTCATGGCTGTCCGTAACAATATCGAAGCGCTGGCCGGCGTCATGCTGCGCGAATTCAGCACGGATGCCATATCCGGCCTTTGGAATAATTCCCAAACCGCGCAATTCGTCGTCCCTCTCTTCAAAAACCTGTTTAATCACCTGCTGTGCTTTGAGATTCCCTTCATGTGAGACCGCCCGGGTGTAAGCGTTGAGATTGGAGGAACCGTTTCCGGTCAGCTCGCCGACCAGCACGTGGATGGCGCCGAGTAGATCGATCGGCTCAAAGCCGCCGACTGCCATAGGAACCGAATAGCTTGCGCATAAAGTATCATAAGCCTTTGTTCCGATGATGGCCGTGACATGCCCCGGGGTGATGAAGCCATCGATTTCCGCAACGCCCGATGACAACACCGCCTTGAGCACCGGCGGAACGCGCTTGGCCGAGAGCAGTACCGAAAAGTTTTTCACCCCCGCCTTCTCGGCCTGCTGAATCACGAGACCGATCCCCGGGAGCGTTGTTTCGAATCCGATGCCGAGGAAGACAACCTCTTTTGCGGGATTGGCCTTGGCGGCCTCCAGCGCCTGAAACGGAGAGTAGACCGGTTGCACATCCACACCCTCGGCCGCCGCCCTTTCAAGACTCATTTGCGTGCCCGGCACGCGCATCAGATCGCCGAAAGTAATAATACGCGCACCATGATCGAGTCCCAGCGATACGGCTTTGTCGATGTATTCGATTGGCGTGACGCAGACCGGGCAGCCGGGCCCGGAAACCAGTCGCAGATTCGCGGGAAGCATTTCTCGCAGCTTGTATTTATAGATGGTGTGCGTCTGCCCGCCGCAGACTTCCATGATGCTGAACGGCCGATCCCCGACCGTCTCGGCAATCGCGCCCGACAATTTTTTCGCCAGCTGCGGATTCTTAAAATCCTTCAGCAGGTTCATTCGTCTGCACCTGCATTGAGCTCGTTCCAGATGGAGAGCGTCTCCTGCGCATCGGCTTCATCGAGTGTTTCGATGGCGATTCCGGTATGCACCAGCACATATTCACCGATCTTCACTTCATCGAGCAGTGCCGTGGAAAACTCTACCTGCACACCAAGCTGTTCACCGACCGCCATCTGGCCATCGAGCAGATCAACCACTTTTACTGGAACCGCAAGGCACATTGTTGAAACGGTCAATTCCTGAACAAGAAGTCCGGCGCACAAAAAACGCGGCCTGTTTAATTTGCCGCGTTATTCGATCTTGTTCTTTCAGATTAAAAGACCCCGGGCAGGCTTTCCATGAAGTCCCGCTCCTCCGGCGTCATGAGGGCGCGGATATCCTGAACAACCTCATACTGACCCCGGAAGGCATTCAGGATCGGCATATACCTGTCCAGCTGGCGGCTCAGCCCTTCTGGATTCGCACCGGACCGCTCCATGAGAACCACGTTGATGGTCGGATATTTTGAACGATCTGGACCATAAATGTCATTACAGATCTTCATGTAGGACTGCACATTGTCGGCAGAATCATTACCGATATAGTTCGTGCTCAAAATAAAGATTGTGTCCGGTTTTTGCTCCAGCGCAAAACAAATGGCGCGGTTTACGTGCATAAACTCCCGCTCCTCTCTTTCGGCCACAATATAGTGCTTCATTAAATGCGGACCGGGCTTATAATTATATACCCACTTGGGATAGACCGGAGGGATGTTGTTCGTCATTACCTCGCCCTTATACCAATCCAGCTCGAGGAATCGATCAAAGAAACCCTCATATCGATCGCCACGAGAGTAGGTCTCCTCCAGCTCCAGTGGATTGACCGTGGAAGCCCAGTCAGTCATTTTCGCCTTGTTTTCCTCCGTGGCCAACAGCATGTTCGTTGAAAATGGCGTCGTCAATTCGGCCATAAAGAACGAGGCATTGAACAAGGCATATTCAGGCAGATCGTGCACCATCTCGTTCAGGCGTGCCCGAAGGGTATGGAAGCACATACGGGACTTGGGACTGAAGCGCCTATCCGCCCCTCTGGTTGAAGCGGGTCCGGCCAACACAATAAACACGACCTTTTCACTCTTTTTCTTTACCCCGAAAAAGTTAATCTCCGGCATGGAGAAACCAATATCGGATCCCAGTCCACCGGCCACGTTCATTGCCCCCATGCCCCCCATCACTCCGCTCAACTCAGGCAGCGCAACATCCATGGCGGGCCTGCGCGACTTCTTGGCGACCACGCGCCGGCGCAGCTTTGGTGTTGTCTTCTTGCGCTTTTCCATCTTGATCGGTACCTGAAGCTTTTTCAGCTTCATTTTGGGCCGCTTGTTTTCCTTGGCCACAAATACCTTTTCTTCCTTCGTAATCACCGTGAAGGCAACAAAGGTAATGGCCACCAGAATAACCAGGGCATGAATCCCAAGGCTCACCAGCATGGCGCTGGACTTGGCGTGCTTTGCAAAAAACGGTTTTTTATTTTTTTTCATGGCAGTCACCATTGGTTGAACACATTATTCATCATCATCTTCTTTTCCGCCCATTTCCTCGAAACGCGTCGGCGGCTTTTGCGTATCCTCACGCTCATCCAGATCATCATCGGGCCAAACCGTGTTTTCCGGTGTCGGCTCCACCCAGACATACTCCTCGGAAAGATCCGCCGGCACCCGAATCTCGCGTGCCGTGGACTGCCCGCTGGCGGTCTCGATCGTAGCGCGAAAAATCAGGCCAACCATTTCACCCTTGAGACGATTTCCGTCGCCTTCAAGATAGATCAGATCTTCTCCGCCGAATATCTCTTTCCGGCGCAAAACAACCGAGGCGGAATCAAAGGTATCATTTTGCCCGTCCGGGATAATCGCATATTTGTGAACCACCGGCCGCATGACGAGGTCGGTAACCTTCTCTTCTTTCCAGTGATCAATGCGCTCCTGGTTGTAATAGATGCAATATTTCAGTTCAACATTCTCGAGGTCATAGCCCGTTTGATTATCATACTTAATTCTGTAGCTCATCCGGTTGTGGAAGTTTTGATGTGTCGGCATAGGCTCTCTTTTACCGGGCGGGCGGTACCAGAGATACTTGGCCCACTTATTTCTCGACTCGGGACCGCTGATGGTGATGCGGAAGTCGGTATTCTCAGAAAAGCGCCGAACCGCGTCCCAATCGCGCGCATAAATATAGTCCTCGTCAACAAGATTATCACCCTGCAGCTGTATGATTTTCCGGCCATCGGTCCTGATGGTAATCTTATCTATCTGAGGGTTGAAATCCTGTATTTCCCCCCGATATACCTCTCCATCCATCGTCTTATACTCGCGCATTTCGCCCTGCGAAACTGCACTCATTAAACCGACCGAAATCACATAAATTATTGAAAACCAACGCTTCATTAATAACCCCAATTTAACGTTCATACTCATAGACATCTATATATCTCAGAAATTCGATCGCGAGGCCACATTTTTTTAGTATTGGGTGACACCCGACTTCGAATGGAGATCTGCAAAGCTTATCCATTCGGGCAGATCCGGCAAATGGACCCGGACATGCCTGATTGCCCAACAGGATTGGATCATATCCCGAAGGAATCGCAACAATATGAAGATCTGGAGGTTGCAGCGGGCGCATCCCAACAATCGACCCGGACAGGAATCCCGGGTCGATTTGGCACACCCCTACCAAAAGATCACATATAGCGCCACGGTCAGTGCACATGCACCCAGACCCCATACCAGGGCACCCTTCGATGAGGTCAGATCCATGGTGGTATTGTGCGCAAATACCACCCGCTCCTGCTTCCAGATCAGGCCGTATACCGTCA
>JABDQT010000268.1 GCA_013042165.1 Kiritimatiellales bacterium
GGAACAGCAGCCCGAAACCGAGCAGGGCCAGTCCGCCGTTCTTCACCTTCGGGTTCTGAACCACAAGGTGCAGGATCAATCCGATAAACACGCCGACCAGGCAATAATCGGACAGCTTGAAGGAAATCAGCTGGACTGAAAGGGTGGTGCCGATATTGACACCCAGCATCGGAGCAATCGATTGCGCAAGGGTCATCAGACCCGCATTGATGAAGCCGATAAACAGCACGATCGAGGCGCTGCTTTGAATCAGGAAGCCGATCGAGCATCCGAGCCCGGTCCCGGCAAACCGATTGCGGGTGGCTCGGGTAATCAGTCCCCGCATGCCTTCGCCGACCGCGGCCGATAGCCCGGCACTCATCGTGCGCATGCCGAAGATAAAGAGGGCGAGCCCGCCCAGCAACCCGAAGATCAGTCCCGTCGTCGTTGATGCATCCATGCCGAAAACCGTAGCCGCCCGATGGCGATACTACAAACTTTAAAAAAGATAGCGCAGGCCTGCGGCGACTGTGATATCGGCGTCTGCCGTATTGCCTTCTTCAGCAACAGGAAGGCGAATGCCGGTTTCCGCAGCCCAACTGCGGGCTTCGTACAAAAGACCGGGAGCGAGATACATTTCATAATCGCCATTATCATAAATCGTATTCAGCCACTCCAGTTGGGTGTACCACGCCCCTTTTGTGTCGATCCTGTATTTCGCCGGAGACAGGCGGTAGAGGTGGGAGGCATTCACCATGAATTCATCGGGATCGGAGGCATAGCCGGCCCAGTCAATCTGTCCGTTCAGTCCGTGCCGGTTAATGATGGCCGTGGTGACGGCCCCAAGATGGGGGGCCGGGTCATCGTATTCGGGAAACTCTACCCCGCCGACAATCGATGCCCGCCACGTATTGATGGGACCAAAGTCTCGTTGCAATACGCGGTATTTCAGGCGGGCGGTTAAACTGGAATAGTCTGATTCATCAGCAAGCCATTCATGATGACCGTCCAGCACGAGCGCCATGCGTGAAATAATGCCGTAGGCAAGCCGTACATGTGCTTCATACTCATCGTTATCGTCAGCCATAAAGAGTGCGCGGGAATAAAGCTGTCCCTGACCGGGGTGGGTAGCGGCCCCCATAAAGGTCGGTTCCTGTGCCTGCGCACAGAGCGCAGGAAGCAGTAAAAGGATGAGCCTTACGCATTTGGCACTCATTTTTCAGCGATTCCTGCGAGCGAGAATCCTGCGGCTTGTACGGCACCGGCCAGTTGTTGTTCCGAAACGGCGTGGCCTTTCGATAGCTTTACCGTCACGGCTCCGGTGTCCAGATCGACGGACATATCGATGACGCCGTCAATTTTCTCAAGCTGTCCATCAAGATTGTTGGAGCAGAGCGGACAGCTCATGCCATGCACGGTTAATACGACTTCATTCTGAGCAAGGGGAGTATTTGAATACTCCTGTTTCGGAGTTGATGCGCAGCCGGCTAGGATAAGCGCGGCAGTAATAGCCAGTATGGTTGTATGTGTTTTCATTTTTCCATCCTTTTAATGACGGTCATGATTTCTTCGAGTTTTTCATCGATGGCGGATTCATCCTGCGCCTCCAGTGCATGGGCGACGCAATGCTTGAGGTGTTTTTCGAGAATGTTTTTGCTGACGGACTGCAGGGCCGAGCGGGCGGCCTGGATCTGGGTAATGATGTCGATGCAATATTCACCCTCATCGATCATCCGTTTCACGCCTTTGACCTGGCCCTCGATACGCGAGAGCCGGGCGGTGTTTTCGGTATGGGTGGTCGTGTGGCCTTTCATGTGTCTCTCCGTGTTCAATGGCATAGATACCCCCATAGGGTATAAAGTTCAAATATAAATCTAATGAAAGCGATCGGGTATATGGGTGGCTTTTGAGCAATCAGGCAAAGGTGGAGCTGTTTGGACGGGTTTGCAACGGAACCCGAATCGTCCTCGTCCCTCCTCCTCGTCCATCGTAATCGGCTCGAGGACGAGGACGAGAACAAGCCCGAGAACGAGTTGAGGAGGGCTATTCTCAGTTTTTGCGGGGTTTATGGATTTGTAACGTCCTCGGATAACGGGTAAAAAAGCCCATTCTG
>JABDQT010000269.1 GCA_013042165.1 Kiritimatiellales bacterium
AACCAACACCCATGCCTTCTTGCGCTTGTTCACCTCCTGGAAAAGCAGTGCGCCGGCAAAGAACGAAATCAGTACGCTGCAGCGCCGCAGCACGGAGAGAATTACAATCAGCGCATCGGGATCGGCCACGCCCAGAAAATAGAAAAAATCCGCAAAAACCAGCAGGATTCCAATCATTGGAATCGTCCAGCGCCATCTGAAAGCGGTCGTAACATGTCGTTTGGGCCACCACAGGAAAGCGATCACCAGCGAGAAGAAAAGGGACAGATAGATAAAGTACCAGGCCATCACCTGTGCCGGCGCCATGCCCTGCTGATGGATCACCCATTTATCGAACAAAGTGCTGCAGGTGCCAATCAAGGTGGCCAGAAAGATTAATCCCACCCACTTGCTGCGGTGAAAATGAATACCCTCCTCGCGCCCGATAAATGAAAAGATGAAATAGCAGATGAAGATCAGTCCCATGCCGGCCCACTGCAACGATTCCGGCCGCTCATGAAAAATCAGGATCGCGCCGATCAGCGTCCAGACCGGCCCCGACGCACGGATGGGTGATACGATTGAAATGGGGAGATGCTTCAATGCAAAGTATGCGCAGATCCAGGAGGTTCCGACAACCAGTGCCTTGGCGATCATGAAGCCATGCCATTGCATAGTCATCGGGGCGGCATAGAAACAGGTCTCCCGAATCCAGCCGGGAGCAAATCTGGACAGCAGAAGAATCGGAAGCACCAGAAGAACACTGGCCAGATTCGAAAAGAACAGGGTGGGCAGAACGGCGTTATCGTTCAATGCATGCTTCTTGCAGAGATCGTAGATCCCCAGAAATACCATTGAAATCAAACCCAGCCAAACCCACATTTCTCAGCCCTCCTGCCCGCGCTTCAACGGACGTGCGCGTCGGACAATAGCGGCTTGCGTTTGCATTGCAAATCAAATACCGTCCCTGCCCTTTGAACGGATATTGGAGCATACGTTATGAAAACCGGACTTATTGGATGGCGCGGCATGGTCGGCTCGGTGCTGATGGAACGCATGCGCGCAGAAAACGATTTTGATCAGATCGATCCTGTCTTCTTCACCACCTCGCAGGCGGGCGAAGCCGCACCGAACGTCGGCAAGGGCGAAACCACACTGATCGACGCCTTCGATATCAACGCGCTCATGAAGATGGATACCATCATCACCTGTCAGGGCGGCGGCTATACCAGCAAGGTGCATCCGCAGCTACGCGAAAGAGGCTGGAACGGATACTGGATCGATGCGGCCTCCTCCCTGCGCATGGCCGACGACGCCGTAATCATTCTCGATCCCGTCAACCGCCCCGTCATTGATCGGGCACTGGCCGACGGCAAGAAGGATTTTATCGGCGGTAACTGCACCGTCAGCCTGATGCTCATGGCCGTCGGCGGTCTTTTCAAGGCCGGGCTTGTGGAATGGATCTCTTCGATGACCTATCAGGCCGCGTCCGGCGCCGGTGCGCAGAACATGCGTGAACTGCTGGCCCAGAAGGGCCACCTGTTCGATGCCGCCGCCGCAGAACTGAAGAACCCGGCTTCTGCCATATTGGATATTGACCGCAAGGTCAGCGAAGCCCTGCGCAGCGACAGCTTTCCGACCGAGCAGTTCGGTGCGCCGTTGGCCGGCTCGCTGATTCCGTGGATCGACCGCCTCGTGGAGGATGGACAGACCCGCGAAGAATGGAAGGGCTATGCCGAAACCAACAAGATTCTGCAAAACGATCCGTTGATCCCGATCGACGGGATCTGCGTGCGGATCGGTGCCATGCGCAGCCACAGCCAGGCGTTGACCATCAAGCTGACCAGAGATGTCCCGGTCGAGGAGATCATGGATATTCTGCGCAACGACAACGAGTGGGTTGATGTGGTGGGCAACAACAAGGAAGACACCCTGGCCCGTCTGACTCCCGCAGCTATCTCCGGCACACTGACCGTGCCGGTCGGGCGCATCCGCAAAATGAAGATGGGACCGGAATACCTGTCCGCCTTCACCGTCGGCGACCAGCTCCTCTGGGGCGCGGCCGAACCGCTCCGCCGGATGTTGCGCATTCTGCTGGAGAAATAGTTCATCGTAGACGCGGCGCCCTCGCCGCGTTCCCGTCGAATGGAAAGCACTGCCTGTGTAAAGCGACGAGGGCGTCGCTTCTACATTCCAAATACAACCAAGCCCGCGATCTACATCGCGGGCTTTTCCATGCAGAGCAAGCGTCT
>JABDQT010000283.1 GCA_013042165.1 Kiritimatiellales bacterium
ACCCTGCACCGCCGGTGGGGCCCGCATTGGGTCAGCATGGCGTAAACATCATGGAGTTCTGCAAGGCGTATAACGCCGCAACGCAGAGTCAGGCAGGTATGGTGATCCCTGTGGTGATCACCGTTTATAACGACCGCAGCTTCTCGTTTATAACGAAAAGTCCGCCCGCGGCCGTGCTGCTGAAGAAAGCCGCCGGCCTGGCCAAGGGGTCCGGTGTTCCGAATCGCGACAAGGTCGGAAAAGTGACTCGCGCGCAGATCGAGGAAATTGTCAAAGTCAAAAAAGATGACTTGAATGCCAGCGATATGGATGCCGCAGTTCGTATCATCGAAGGTACAGCACGCAGCATGGGAATCGAGGTAGAGTAAAATGGCTATTCACGGAAAAAAATACAGCGCAGTTGCTGAAAAAGTCGATCGCGAAGCGGATTACAGCATGGATGGAGCGATCTCGTTCTTTCAGGAGAATCCTACGGCTAAGTTTGACGAAACTCTGGAGTTTGCCTTCCGCATGGGGGTTGATCCCTCCAAGTCCGACCAGGCGATCCGTTCCACCGTTGCGCTGCCGCACGGTACCGGCAAGGACGTCCGCGTCATTGTGTTTGCAACGGGCGATGCCGCCGAGGCCGCCCGTGAAGCGGGTGCTGCTGAAGTTGGATTTGAGGAACTGATCAAGAAGGTACAGGATGGCTGGATCGATTTTGACGCAGCAGTCGCCACACCGGATGCGATGAAGGAAGTCCGCAAGGTGGCTCGTGTGCTCGGCCCGCGTGGTCTGATGCCGAATCCGAAAACCGGAACCGTTACGGACGACACGGCCGCAGCGGTTAATCAGCTCAAAGCCGGTCGCGTTGAATTTCGCATGGACCGCAACGGTAACATTGCCGTTCCATTCGGAAAGCGTTCGTTCGAGAAAACCGCCCTGCTGGAAAATGCCAAGGCGGTGGTGGATGCGATCAACGGCGCCAGGCCGGCGAGCGCGAAGGGTACATATATTAAACGATGCACCATTTCCAGCACCATGGGTCCCGGACTCAAGGTGGCTCTCAAGGAAATCTCCGCATAGGAAAAGGTTGGGTATTTAAATGAAGCCTGAAGAAAAAGGTCTGAGACCAGAAAAAGTAGCGGAAGCCGCCGAACTCGATGAGCGCGTCTCCGGTGCACTATACATGATCCTTGCCGATTATAACGGCATGGATATGCCCATGACTACCGAGCTGAAGGATTCGCTGCGTAAAAACGGCGCATCGTACAATGTGGTCAAGAACCGCATGCTCAATCGTGCACTTCCGTCAGATGTATCCGAGCTGCTCAAGGGGCAGACCGCGATGATCTACGGCGAAGGCGATGTGGTCGAGGTTGCCAAGGT
The DNA here is from genome assembly GCA_013042165.1 of Kiritimatiellales bacterium. GTDB lineage: Bacteria > Verrucomicrobiota > Kiritimatiellia > Kiritimatiellales > Pontiellaceae > Pontiella. The sequence goes on from JABDQT010000283.1 coordinate 1,369, forward strand.
CATTAAGAAATTTACCGCGTCAAACAAGAAGCCTTTAGTGAAGGGCGGCTTTGTTGAAGGCAAGGCCGTCACCGCAGAGGATGTGGTTGAGCTGGCCAAGCTTCCTTCCAAGGATGTATTGCGCGCCATGTTGCTCGGTACCCTGCAGGCACCGTGCAGCCAGCTGGTCGGCGTTCTGGATCAGAAGGTCGCGAGCCTGGTGTACGTACTGAGCGCGGTAAAAGACAAAAAAGAACAAGAAGCATAAACAGTTTGATAACGATAGCAGTTCAAGGAGGTACAAAATGTCCGAAGAAACAAAAGAAGAAGTAGTACTCGAAGGTAAAATGGCTGAATTTGTTGATTGGGTTGAAACCATTTCGGTTCTCGAACTCTCTCAGCTCGTAAAGGCGCTTGAAGATCGTCTGGGTGTAACCGCGGCCGCTCCGGCAGCAGTTGCAGTAGCCGCTCCGGCGGGTGGCGACGAAGGCGGCGGAGCTGCCGAGCAAAGCGAATTCGAAGTTGTGCTGAGCGCTGCCGGCGGTTCCAAGATCCAGGTGATCAAGGAACTTCGCGCTATTACCGGTCTCGGCCTGAAGGAAGCCAAGGAATTGGTGGACGGCGCTCCGTCCAGCGTCAAGGCCGGGCTCTCCAAGGAAGATGCTGAAGCCATGAAGGAAAAACTTGAAGGTGTTGGAGCAACGATCGAACTCAAGTAAACTACAGGGTTTGCTTGCTTTTTGACAGATAGCGCCGCCAAGCGGTGGCGTGTGTATTGTTCCCCTTTGAGAACCAAAGGGGAACAAGCGTTATCCAACTTAACCTGAAGGTGCGGAATGGCTGATAGAATAAACTATGGTAAGCTCACCGACGCGCTAGACGCGCCAGACTTGATTGAAATCCAACTTAACTCCTACCGGGACTTCCTGCAGCAGGATGTGTCTCCTTCCCGTCGTAAAAAGATGGGCTTGCAGGCCGTGCTGGGCGAAGCGTTCCCGATTGAGAGTTATGACGGACAGATCGCGCTGGACTTCGTAAGCTACGAAATCAAGACGCCGAAGCTTGACCATCTGGAATCTCTCCGGGAGGGCGAAACCTTTTCGGCTCCGCTCTATGTGACGTTCAAGTTGCGTGAAGGCGAAGATCTTCGGGAAGACACGCTCTTTATGGGTGAGATTCCATTGATGACCCAAAGCGGAAGCTTTGTGGTCAACGGCGCCGAACGCGTTATTGTGAGCCAGCTGCATCGTTCTCCGGGCATCTGCTTTGAGCAGTCCCAGCATGCGAACGGTTCCATTTTGCATTCGTTCCGCATCATTCCCGACCATGGTTCATGGATCGAGGCGCAGTTCGATACCAGCGACCTGATCTACATCTATCTCGACCGCAAACGTCGGCGCCGCAAATTCTTGGCATCGACCTTCCTGCGTGCGCTCGGATATGCCACCGATGAGGAAATCCTCGGGCTGTATTATAAATTTGCGAACTTCTCGCTCTCCAAGAGCAAGTTTGCGGAAGCCGACCTTGAAAACCTTGTGCTCAGCGATGACATCGTTGACGCCGATTCCGAGTCGGTCATCGGCCGGCGCTATGATGCGCTGACCGTCGACATGATTCAGCGCATGAAGCTGGCTGGCTACAAGAAGGTTTCTGTGGTGGATGTTTCCTGGGACCAGGGACTCTTCCTCAAGAGCGTTCAGGCCGATACCACCCGCACCGTTGACGAAGCCCTCAAAGACCTCTATCAGAAACTGCGTCCGGGCGATCCGCCGACCACGGCGTCCGCGCGCCAGATGATCAAGCGTCTGTTCTTTGATGAAGCACGCTTCAGCCTCAGCCGCGTCGGCCGCTACAAGATTCAGCAGAAGCTCGGCATCGACAGCACCTCCCTGACGCTCGAAGTCGAAGACGTGGTTGAAGCGCTTCGTTATCTGCTGATGATCCGTCTGGGCGAGGGTACGCTCGACGACATCGACCATCTCGGCAGCCGCCGTATCCGTACCGTTGGTGAACTGCTCGAAGGGCAGTGCCGTGTGGGTCTGGCCCGCATCCAGCGCCTCGTGAAAGAGCGCATGACGATCTTCGATACGACGGTCGATCGCCTCTCATCGCAGAAGCTCATCAATCCAAAGGCGCTTTCCGCTGTGATCAAGGACTTCTTCGGCCGCAGCCAGCTGTCGCAGTTCATGGATCAAACCAATCCGCTTTCGGAACTGACGCACAAGCGCCGCCTTTCCGCACTGGGTCCGGGTGGTCTGAACCGCGACCGTGCAGGCTTTGAGGTGCGCGACGTTCATAGTTCGCACTACGGACGTATCTGTCCGATTGAAACGCCGGAAGGTCCGAACATCGGCCTGATCTCCTCGCTGTCCACCTTTGCGAAGGTCAATGAATACGGATTCATCGTTACGCCGTATCTGAAAGTGAGCAAGGGCAAGGTTTCCAAGAATCTCGATTGGCTGACGGCCGACGAGGAAGAACGCTACGTCATCGCCCAGGCCAATGCTGAACTCGACGACAAGAGCTGCTTTATCAACGATCGCGTCATGGTGCGTGTTCGCGGCGACTTCATCGAAGTTCCGCCGGAAAAGGTCGAATACATGGACGTATCGCCGAAGCAGGTGGTCTCCATTGCGGCCGGTTTGATTCCTTTCCTCGAGCACGACGACGCCAACCGTGCGCTCATGGGCTCGAACATGCAACGCCAGGCGGTTCCGCTGATGCATGCGGAACGTCCGTTTGTCGGAACCGGTATCGAAGGCCGCCTGGCCCGCGACTCCCGCGTTCTGGTGACCGCTTCGGATGCCGGCAAGGTGGCGTATGTCTCCGCCGACCGCATCGTGGTCTCGAAGGACGGAAAGATGCCTGTCAAGAAATCGGGCAACAGCGAATCCCAGACCTACAACCTCCGCAAGTTTATGCGCTCCAACGCCGGCACCTGCCTGAATCAGCGCCCGCTGGTCAAGGTCGGGCAGAAGATTGCCGATGGCGATGTGCTCGCCGACGGCGCCGGCACGGATCAGGGCGAGCTTGCGCTCGGCCGCAACGTGGTGGTGGCTTTCATGCCGTGGGGCGGTTACAACTTTGAGGATGCCATTCTGATCAACCAGAAGCTGGTGCGTGATGATGTCTATACCTCCGTGCATATCGAGGAATTCGAGTGCGGGGCCCGCGATACCAAGTTGGGACCGGAAGAAATTACGCGCGATATCCCCAATGTGGGTGAGGAAGCACTGAAGAACCTGTCGCACGACGGCATCATTCAGATCGGTGCGGAAGTCAAGCCCGGCGACATTCTCGTAGGCAAGATTACGCCCAAGAGCGAAACGGAGCTGGCTCCGGAAGAGCGCCTGCTGCGCGCCATCTTCGGCGAAAAAGCGGCTGACGTTCGCGACACGTCGCTGAAGGCGCCTTCGGGCACCGACGGCATCGTGATGGACGTCAAGGTTTCGGCCAAGAACTCTGATCTCAAGGGCGAGAAGCCGACCGATGTGAAGAAACTTCAGAACGAAATTTCCGAACGTCACGAAGATGTGGTTGCTCAACTGACGGAAGATCTGACCGAAGCGCTTTCCAACATTCTGCTGGGTGAAAAAATTCCGCTCGACGTGATGAATGCCGAAAGCGGAGATGTCATCATCCCCGCCAACCGCAAGATCACCAAGACGCTCCTGCGCAAGCTGGCGGCGAACTATGAGCACGTGGAAATCGATCCGAGCCCGATCCGCATCAAGATCATGGGCATCATCGACGAATACCGCGGCAAATTCACCGAAGCCAAGCAGGACAAGGATCGTTCGCTCGACCGCGCCGGCAGCGGCGAGGATGTCGACGCCGGAATCGTGAAGTCGGTGAAGGTGTACATCGCCACCAAGAAAAAACTTTCGGTGGGTGACAAGATGGCCGGTCGCCATGGTAACAAAGGGGTCATTTCCCGCATCGTTGCCGAAGAAGACATGCCGTTCCTTCCGGACGGTACACCGGTCGATATCGTGCTCAATCCGCTCGGCGTACCTTCGCGCATGAATGTGGGGCAGGTGCTTGAAACCCATCTTGGATGGGCCTGCAAGCATCTGGGCATGCATGCCGCCACCCCGATTTTCGACGGGATCTCGGAACAGCAGATCCGCGACATGCTTGGAGAGGCCGGACTTTCCGAAGACGGCAAGACCGAACTCTTCGACGGCCGCACAGGCGAGCGCTTTGAACAGCGCGTCGTGGTGGGTGTGATCTACATGCTCAAGCTGCACCATCTGGTCAGCGAGAAGATCCATGCCCGTGCCGTAGGTCCATACTCGCTCGTTACGCAGCAGCCCCTGGGCGGTAAAGCCCAGTATGGCGGACAGCGTTTCGGGGAAATGGAAGTATGGGCGCTCGAGGCCTATGGTGCTGCGCACGCACTGCAGGAAATCCTGACGGTGAAGTCCGACGATATTGCCGGACGTACCCGTATGTACGAAGCGATCGTCAAGGGCGAAAACGTCCTCGACTCCGGACGCCCGGAATCGTTCAACGTACTGATCAAGGAGCTGCAGGGGCTCGGTCTGAACTTCCAGGTGAAGAACGAGGATGGCGAACCCATCCTTTCATCCTAGTTCGCGAAGCCCAACGACCTACATTTAGATTGCAGGAGGAATACCCGTGGAAAACAATTCAAGCAACGTTGCCGACATTTTCGGCATCAAGCAGCAGGAACAAACCGACTTCGCGAACATCACGCTCGCTTCACCCGAAGCGATCCGGTCGTGGAGCCACGGCGAAGTAAAGAATCCGGAAACGATCAACTACCGGACCTTCAAGCCCGAAAAGGGCGGCCTGTTCTGCGAGCGGATCTTCGGCCCGACGAAGGACTGGGAGTGCTCGTGCGGAAAATACAAGCGCATCAAGCATAAAGGAGTCATCTGCGACCGCTGCGGCGTTGAAGTCACCCTTTCGCGTGTACGCCGCGAGCGCATGGCGCACATCGAGCTGGCCGTGCCGGTATCGCACATCTGGTTCTTCAAGGCCACGCCGAGCCGCATGGGCCTGATTCTGGACATGACGATGCGCAACCTCGAGCGCGTCCTCTACTACGACAACTATATCGTGGTCGATCCCGGCGACACCCCCCTGAAGGTAAAGCAGCTGCTCTCCGAAGAGGAATATCGCGAAGCATGCGACAACTACGGCTTTGACAGTTTCGTGGCCAAGATCGGTGCCGAAGGTGTCCGTGAACTGCTCACCAAGATTGATCTTGTTGAACTGCTCAAGGAGCTGGAAGAAGCGATGATGAACACCCGCTCCAAGCAGACGCGCAAGAAGCTGGTGAACCAGATGAAGGTTATGGAGGGGTTCATCAAGAGCCACTCCCGTCCCGAATGGATGATCATGGAAGTGCTGCCGGTCATTCCGCCGGATCTGCGTCCGCTCGTTCCGCTCGAAGGCGGACGTTTTGCGACCTCCGACCTGAACGATCTCTATCGTCGCGTTATCAATCGCAACAACCGTCTGCGCACACTGCTGGCCCTGAAAACGCCGGAAGTAATCATTCGCAACGAAAAGCGCATGCTGCAGCAGTCGGTTGACGCGCTGTTCGACAACGGACGCCATGGTCGCGCCGTAACGGGTCCGGGCAACCGCCCGCTGAAATCGTTGAGCGATATGCTCAAAGGCAAGCAGGGCCGTTTCCGTCAGAACCTGCTTGGTAAGCGTGTCGACTATTCCGGCCGTTCCGTAATTGTTGTGGGCCCGACCCTCAAGCTCAACCAGTGTGGTCTGCCGAAGAAAATGGCCCTCGTCCTCTTTGAGCCGTTCATCATTCGCAAGCTCAAGGAGCGCGGGGTGGTGCACACCGTGCGCAGCGCCAAGAAGATGATCGAGCGCGAAGTGGATGAAGTATGGGACATCCTCGATGAGGTAACCCGCGGGCATACGGTCATGCTAAACCGTGCGCCGACCCTTCACCGCCTTTCCATCCAGTCGTTTGAGCCGATCCTGATCGAAGGGGAAGCCATTCAGCTGCATCCGCTGGTATGTACCGCCTACAACGCCGACTTTGACGGTGACCAGATGGCTGTCCATGTACCGCTCTCCGTTGAAGCGCAGGTGGAGTCGAAGAGCCTCATGCTCGCGACCAACAATATCTTTTCGCCCTCGAGCGGCAAGCCGGTCACCACGCCGACGCAGGACATCGCCCTGGGCTGCTACTTCCTGACTTCGGAAGCGCAGTCCTACATGATGGAGCGCAAGAAAAACGGCGTGAAGACCAACGAGCATCTGCGGATCATGAACGATATCATGGAAGTGCACACTGCCTACGACGAAGGTGTCGTAAAGCTGCACGACCGTATTCGCTACCGCAATCCGGACTACCAGCGTGAAACCCGCAACGGCGACCAGAACCGTTCGGTCATCACTACCACGGTAGGCCGTGTTTTCTTTAACGAAGTGTGGCCGGATGCGCTGGGCTTTGTAAACAAGACCGCCACGAAAAAGGTGGTGGGAACGCTGATTGAGCAGTGCTACGAAATTGCAGGACACAACGAAACCGTTACAGTGCTCGATAACCTGAAGAACCTGGGCTATGAGCACGCCACGATTTCGGGAATGTCCATTGGTCTGTGCGATATGATCATTCCGCAGGACAAGGCCGGCATGGTGGCCGCCGCCCGCGATGAAATCGAACAGGTTGAAGCCAAGCATCGCAAGGGTCTTATTACCGAGGGTGAGCGCTACAACATGATCATCGATATCTGGACGGACACCAACGACAAGCTGACGAACAAGCTTTTCGACGTGCTCGAAATGAACGACGATCCGATGAACGTCCAGTCGCGCGACGAACTCAATCCGGTCTACGTGATGGTCGACTCCGGCGCTCGTGGTTCCCGCCAGCAGATTCGTCAGCTGGCCGGTATGCGCGGCCTGATGGCCAAGCCATCGGGAGAAATTATTGAGCGCCCGATTCTGTCGAATTTCCGCGAAGGACTGTCCGTACTGGAATACTTTATTTCGACGCATGGTGCCCGCAAGGGTCTGGCCGATACCGCGTTGAAGACAGCCGACTCCGGATATCTGACCCGTAAGCTGGTCGACGTCTCGCACGACATCATTATCACCGAAGAGGACTGCCATACCCTCAACGGTATTGAAGTAAGCGCGATTACAGAAGGAGACGACGAGCTCGTTTCCCTCGCTACCCGCATCATCGGCCGCACGGCGGCCGAAGACATCTGCAACCCGCACACGCTGGAAGTGCTTGTGGCAGCCGGCGAGCTGATCGACAAGTATTCCGCACGCAAGGTGGAGAGTGCCGGCGTTGAAACCGTCGTCATCCGCAGCGTGCTGACCTGTGAGTCGCGTCGCGGTGTGTGCGCCAAGTGTTACGGCAAGAACCTCGCAACCGGCAAACCGGCTCAGCTGGGGCAGCCGGTCGGTATTATTGCAGCGCAATCGATCGGTGAGCCGGGTACGCAGCTCACCATGCGTACCTTCCACATTGGTGGTACGGCCAGCTCCGTCTTTAAACAACCGAAGGTCATCGCCAAGTTCGGCGGTATACTGAAGTACGAAAATATCCGTGCCGTGAAGGTCGATGATAAAAATGTCGTACTCAATAAGAACGGTAATGTTTTGATCATCGATGAAGAGGGCCGCGAACTTGAGCGTTATGCGCTGGTGATCGGTGCGCTCGTTTCCGTCGACGAAGGCGGACAGGTGAAAGCCGGCGAAACCTTCGTCGAGTGGGATCCGTACTCCGTGCCGATTCTGTCGGAACACGATGGTAAAATCGAATTCCACGACTTCATCGAAGGGGTCACCGTTCAGAAGGGCGTCGACGAATCCACCGGCATCGAAGGTCTGATGGTGATGGAGCACAAGGAAGACCTCCATCCGCAGATCGTGATTCGCGATACCAAGGACAAGAACAAGGTTGGCTACTACTCCATTCCGGCCGGTGCCCAGGTCATGATCAAGGAAAAGCAGGTGGTTTCCGCAGGTTTCACCCTTGCCCGTACAC
>JABDQT010000120.1 GCA_013042165.1 Kiritimatiellales bacterium
GCAGTATCCCAGGATCCAGCAAAAGAAGACGATTGCGGAAACCTTCTACAGTTCCATTTCATCTGAATACGCCTTTCCATAGCCCTGTCCATCCCCACTCCCATGCTGAATCACTCATCCAGACGCATCTTTGCGGCATCACTTTGCTGCGGGGCGGTGTGCACAACCGCGCAGCGTGGAAAGCAGTGTGCGGTATGCGGGAGCCGTATCTCCGGCCGGTACTGGGTATACAACCATCTCGACTGCTGTTCACCCGCGTGCGTCGATGCGCTGCGTCCCCGTTGCTCCGCCTGCGGAAAAGCCGTTTCACCGAATTATGTCAAAGCGGATGGAAAGACCTACTGCAATTCCACCTGCTTCGAAACCACCCTGCCCCCCTGCAAAATCTGCAAAGCGCCGATACGCTCGGGGTACCACATCGGCCGGCACCGATATTGCGAGGCATGTGTCAAAAACAAGCCGGTCTGTTTTTCCTGCGGACTGCCGGCCGCCTACTCCACCCGGATCGAGGACGGGCGCGAAATCTGCACCGGGTGCATGCGCTGGGCGGTCAAGACGGAAGACGCGGCGCAGCAGCATTATGACCGCGCTTTGCGGTATCTTCAGGCATGGACTTCATTAACCATCGCCTCCGTGCCGAAGCTGAAGCTCATTGATCGTAAGGAGATGAAGAAGCTCTCCAAAAAGATCCGCACCTCCGATTCGTCGGTTTCCATACGGGGCTTATACAGCCGGCAGACGCAACTGTACAAGAGGAGGCTGTTCGGCCGGTGGGTTACGGAGCAGGAAGATACGGAGGAGATGATCTACATTGTGGATCATCTGCACGACGAGGTGTTCCGGGTCGCCGCAGTGCACGAACTGATGCACGACCTGATCCATGAACATTTCCCGCGCTTGGAAAACGCACCCCTATGGGTGCATGAAGGCATTTGCCAGCAGGCGGCGGCGGAATATTGCCGGCGGCGGAATTATGCCGACATCCTCAAAGGCATCGAAGAGTGCACCGACCGGGAATATGGCGAAGGGTATCGCTACATCAACAAGCTCACCGGATTCGAGGGATGGCGCGCATTGCGGCGCTGGATGGATAATGTGGATCTGTCGAGCCTGCCGAAACATGCCCCCCGCTAGCGCACCGCAAATCCGTCACCCGCCGATGCGACGCACGCTCCGGCCGATTTCAACGACAAGCCGTGTGGCCAGAAAAAGTCCAAAGCCGGTCACGAGGCCGTAGATATCCATCTTCCAGTCAAACACCCCTGCGGTACGATCAAGCGTGAGATGCTGCAGCGACTCGGTGATGGCCGCAAAAATCAGGATATCGACCGCCACCTTGAAATAGTAACTCGCATGCTGCCGCTCGAGCGCGGCGGACCAGTAGACCAGAAAACAGAGTGAAGCAAAGAGGGTAAAGTGACCCGTAACGTGGGCACCGCCAACCACCTCGTTAAACTGATCGATACGGCTCAACTCCTGTTCCAGTTTGGATGCCTGTCCGGTTTCGACCTTGCGGGCAATCGACCCCTTCACTTTTTCCGAAGCATCTGAAATCCAGACCCCCGGCATCATGGTGCCGGCCAGAATCGCGAGGACATTCAACAGGATGAGGATTCGAAGTTTGCGACGGTCCAGGCGGCAACGCCTGAAGTAAAGACCAGCCATCGAAACCCAGAGGCCGCAGAAAATAATCTGCCAGAAAAAGAAGGAGCGCCGCAAACGGACCGGCTCTGCGATGATCCGGTCATATTCCGCAACGCCCGACCGGCCGATATGCTGAATGACGATATCGGCATGGGCCGCATCCGGTTCGACTTCAAAGACATCCTCGTGTGTTTCCCAGTCTCTGGTGCCCTGCTCCGCCACCACCCCATGTTCGCCGGATATCCATCGGCCGTTTTCATCGTACTGCGTCAGCAGCAGGCGGGCGCAGCTCCAGGGATATTTCCCGCACACCACGCCGTCCACCTTGATGCGCGCACGGACCCGAATGAGATCGTAATCCATCGCCCGCGGCATGCGAAAGTTGATGCTGACGGTCTCGCCGCTTTCCGGAACGGTCAGGATAAAATGCCCGTTCGTTTCGGAGCAGGTACCGCGCATCCGGGTCGCGTCCGCGAGGGACGGCGATTGAAGCAGCGCTTCCCCGGCTGCTTCATAGCGGTCGTAGAACCCCCAGAAAAGCAAGGTGACCAGCAGCAGAACAATCGCCGGCACCCGCATCATCAGCTTATTCATCCACGTATTCATGCGACGGGAAAGATAGCACCCGTTTTTGTTATGCCGAATCTAATCTTCGCGGACTTTCACTTTGTCGCGAAAGACATGGTGGATAAACCATGTATAGCCAAGCACCAGGGGCAAGGTTGTACAAATTATGAGAATATCCCTAAAAACATTGATTCCGCGTTATCTTTTCGCCTACCGGATGAATCTCAAGCCTTTTCCTTGGCGCTCGATGCCTGCACGCATCGGCTGCATGCACTCATAGTGATACACTTGATTTTATTATCGTTAACTTTATTTATCACTGCGTCCTCACTGCTTTCATATTCCTCTATAGAAAAATATTTATTCAAATGCGTTGCATTCCGGACGCTTTTGAGGCTTAATGTCCGGTGCGTTAAAAACAGGCATCTGGAACCTCTGGGAGGAGGTTCGGTTTGGGAGAACCGAAAGCATCCGGGTGATGTTTAACTATGGGAGGACATCCATGAAAAGCACCAAGCGTGCATCTGAAGCAACACTGGTATCTCTGGGTAACTGTATATTTCTGATGGTAGCCCGTCGTTGCCGAATGCGTTCCCCTCAATCCAGACGCCGGAGCAGTTCCGGTCCGAGACGCAATGCCTATGGCAGCTTCATGATTGAAAACATGAAGTCCCGGTCGATTTTTTAGTCGATCAATACAGCGCGAGCTCAACACTCCTCTAAGTCGTTGTCTCGCTGAATATGATGAATCTGAATTTTATGGTTTTTGCGCGAAGATGTTGAGATAATTCTAATATTTCAATTAGTGAATAATGCGGAACATTGGAACCGTGGAGGAAAACGCAGTCAGGGAATTTTATGGGTGATCAGATGAAATCAGCAAAATGGTTATTCATATTTACATGCGCGGTCGCTATGACGCATCTTGCGCAGGCGGCGTATTACGACTACAACCCCGATGCGAACACTCCGGCAGGTGCATGTGATCCGCATAGCAGCGAACAACTTGGTAATGATCCTCTGACCGAGTCCCTGGGCGAATATTTGCAGCCCGATTCCAATGCCAGAGCGGATGCAGCCTACATTTTAGATGAATCGGTGGTGAACATGTCGCTGAATGGCGGCTTGTCCAGCCAGCATGGGAACCTGGAAACATTCAGCGTGGTACCAGAGCCGGGCACCTCTACATTGCTGGCGGCGGGCAGCGCCTTACTGATCTCCTTCCGCCGGCGGATGAGCGGACTTAGGATTCTTCATCTGGACTGGCCCGTTTTGCATCCAAACAAAGAGAAGAAGGATATGGAGATAAAAAACATCTAGCGATCTCCGGCCTTGTCCGAACCAACGTTATTCGGAATCGTTATTCATCTCAGCTGAATAATCAGACAGCAGAATCCCGGCGATGCAAGGCATCGTCTTTTTTTGTGCCTTGAGCAGTGCAACCGGGCATCTTCTGCAGGGGATGCGGGGTGATTAAATGACACCTTTTTGGTGCAGTGCCTTGAAGATGCGCGCCACCTCGGCATGGGATTCCGCGATAAACTCCTGATAATCGGGAGCACCCAGACCGGTAGGATCGATAATATCCCGAACCTTGTTGAAATAATTTTCGCGCAAGTATGCCGTCAGAAGGAACGTTTTTTGCGCAGCCTCTGGAAAACGTTTCACCAGTTCAGTCTTCTGATTTTGTTCCATCACCAGAATCACATCCGCAAGGGCGATCACCCGCCGATCGACGGGATAGGAACGATGCCCCCTCAAGCTGAAACCACCCATCTTGGCAATGTGCTGAATGACCTCGCTGGCCACACCGCCATACGCCGCGCGCACGCCGGCGGAAATAATGCGAACATTTTTGCGGGTGCTGCGAAAGTTCTTCTTCAGGTATTTCTTCATGTAGCCGCAAAGATACGGGCTTCGCGTAATATTTGCCCGGCAGGCAACGATGATCGTAAATTTTTTCCTGAGAAGACCCATATAAACTAACATAGTTGGTGTGGCTTCAAGATGTAAACCGGATAATGATTTTATCAAACCTTCAAGAAAGGCCAAGAATATTCCATAGCTGTGCGCTTAAAGCGAAGAGCCCCGCCAATGAAGCTTTTGGGCGAGAACCGAGAAATAGCGAAGTCCTTGAAGCTGAAGAAAACGAACCACATGAGGGCTTTTTCGGATTTCAACTTTTGCGCCCCGCCCGACCTTGTATTCGTCCTGGCCGTCAATGGAGAGAATCAACTCCTTGGCCGCACTGACCACCTCGATCTCGATCAGGCTGGAATTATGTACCACCAGCGGTCTTGAGCTGAGCGTGTGGGGGCAGATCACGTTGATCACAAACCCTCCAACACTCGGATGCAGGATGGGGCCTCCGGCCGACAGCGAATGACCGGTGCTGCCGGTGGGGGTCGATACCATCATGCCGTCGCACATGAACGAACCAACGGGTTCTCCATCGATAGACAGGTTCAGGGTTACAATCCGCGATGACCCGCCCCACCCGAGGACGACATCATTAAGCGCACGCTCCTCCCCGATGGGTGATCCATCCTGAAAGATACGGCACTCGGCCACGTCGCGCTGCGACACCTTGCATGTCTTCGTGGAAAGCGCCTGCAGCGCATCGGCGATATCGGTATCGCCGACACTGGTCAGAAAACCGAGGCTACCCAGATTGATCCCCATAATCGGCACATCGGACCCATGCAATGCCCGCGCGGTGTAAAGCACGGTGCCATCGCCTCCGAGCGCCAAAACCACATCCACCTTTTTCCCGAAGGCTTCAACCGGGATGTGTTCCGCATGCAGTTCTTCCGCTATCGCCGCATCCTCGGCGAAGAGTTTGAACCCCAGCTTCTCGGCCTGATTGCGAAAGTCATCCAACACCTGTGCAGCACGCGGGCGCTTGGTATTTACAATGACTCCGATTTTTTTCATTTGAAACAGGATAGATGATCATCCGCCCAACTCAAGACTTGTTTTCACTGCTGTCGGCGCATTCAGCGCACAAACCGGGGCATACCGGCCATCGAAAAACTAAAAGGGCTTCTGTGTAAGGATCCCCCTGACTTCACGAACCAAATGCGAGGAAACATGCGCAAGAAACATAAAATTCTACTCACTGGTGCCACGGGATACGTTGGAGGCAAACTGTTGCGTCGTTTGGAGCTTGATGGACATCAGGTGAATTGTCTGGTGCGCAACCCCAAAAAGCTGTCGCACAACGTGGGTTGCAAAACAAAGGTTTTCCGGGGAGATATCCTGCAGCCGATGACCATGAAACAGGCTTTCGAAGGCGCGGATACCGCCTATTTTATGGTCCATTTTCTTCATGAAAAA
>JABDQT010000011.1 GCA_013042165.1 Kiritimatiellales bacterium
CATCCGTAACGATCAAAAGCTTGCTGCGTTCGATGGAAACGGCTTGCTCCCGCTTCATTGCGCCCAGCCCACCCTGGCTCGTATTGCCGCCGCCGGAGCGCGCCGCGTCTCCACCGCCGAATTCCCACCCGGGCAGACTTCTGTTCTTCGGTATGGAGAGTTTCCCGCGCGGTGAAAGCTGAGCCGCAATTACACTGTTGATGTCGTACGCATCCAAATACTTGAGTGTGAAAACTTTCGAAACGAGCGGCTCAATGCCTTCCACCGTAACAATGTTTTCAAGCTTGCTGATGACAATGGTATCGCCCACCACGCGATATCCGAAACCATAGGGCTTGAGAATCACGTCGAGGGCCTCTTCCCACGGAATGTTGTTGAGTCGAACATTTACGTTTTCCGAAATCACATCAGGACCAACCACGATGCTCTGTCCGGTCTGCAACGAATAGGCCTTGAGTACCTCGGCAATCTTCGCGTCCCGCACGTTGATGGTCACAAACTCAGAGGTCTGGATATCTTCATCGGGCTCGATCACCTGGGTTCGGGCGGCAGGCTCGGAAGCGTCTTGCGCCACAGCCTGCATCGGACCGGTTATAACAAATGCGATAACTCCCAGCAGGAATCCCGCCCTAGTAAGTACGTTCATAATCATCGGTATTTCTCCTTTTTTCACCGTTCGCAACAACTAAGCAACCCTTGTGCCAGAATCGTTCCAATTCATTAAATGTTCCTAATAATTAACAGTCCTGTTTTCATTCGATTCTCTCGAATCAGGACGATTCTTCTTTTGCGCATTCAGAGGTTCACTCAATGAATGTAAATGCTCAAGACGGGCAATCGCTGAAAGGGCTATACATCATACCCTGATCGGGTTTACAGGGACTTCGGAAGGGGCGCATCAGGGAATCCCCTATGCGTGAAGAGTTTTTGCAGGACGGCAGGAGCGAAGGAAAATTGCTTACGGATAATTCTTAAATTCACAAAACGCTACTGTGCAGCATCTTGCGGATTCGGATCAGGCGATTCGGCTGGATTCGTTACCGACCCAGTGAATGGCCCGCTGCATCAGCTCGGTGCCGTTTCTAAGATGGAGCTTTTCTTTAATGTGTGCACGGTAGGTTTCGATGGTCTTTACGCTCAGGTGCAGCTGTTCGGCAATTTCTCGGGTTGAGTTTCCGCGCCCGATTAAATCGAAAACTTCGAGTTCCCGCAGACTGAGGGTCTCTGCGCCGCTGCGCTGCTCTTCTCCACTATTGCGAAAAGCCATCTTCAACATTTGCGAGGACATCGTCTTGCTGACATAGATTTCGCCATCGAGCACCTTTTCAATGGCCTGAATGAGCGTATTGGACGCCGCCTGCTTCATGACATATCCACTGGCACCCGCGCGCAAGGCATGCTCGGCGTAGAGCGATTCATCGTGCATCGAAAGCACCAGAGTGGGAATCTGCAACCCGAGATCATCAATGGTTTTGATCAGTTCCAGACCATTGGAGTCCTCCAACGAGATATCCACCAGAATCACATCAGGACTTTTCTCCCGAATTCCGCCCAGCGCCTCGGGAACGCTTCCGGCCTCGCCGCAGACCTCCAGCTCTTGCTCTTGCTCGATCAACTTAATCAAGCCCTGCCGAACGATCGGATGGTCGTCCACCAGATAGACCTGCTTCTTCTTTACCGGAGCCTTCTTGGCTTTCTTCTTTTCACTCGCCATCTTTACACAACCTTCGTTTCAAACAATTCTTCCGCTTCCAGGCGACAAACCACATGCGTCCCCCCTTCTTCCACCGCGCCCACGGTCAGATTCCCACCGATGACGGATGCACGGTAATGCATGGTTTTCATGCCGATCCCGCTCATATGATCCGCGGCCTTCTTCCAGGTGCCGTCATCGCAAATCTGTAGCTGCGGCCGACCGTTCTCCACGGAAAAAACAATCTCGATCTGCGAGGCATCCGCATGGCGCACCGCATTGTTGACCGCTTCCTGTGCGATTCTAAACAGGTGGGTTTCGACCGCACCGTCGTTGAAGTCGACCGTTTCGTCCAGTCGCACCTCGCACTGAATCCCACAGCTGTCGGTGGTAATCCGAGCAAGATCCCTCAGGGAGGCGAAGAAGCCGCGCTCGACAATATCCGCCGGCATCAGACCGCGGGAGATCTGGCGAATCTGGTTGCTGGCGTCATCGGCCAGCTCGGAAATCTGGGCCGCATCCTCCTCGCCGGGATTACCATCCCGCCTCAGGTTATTGGCGAGGGAACGACTCAGAAGACTGATTCCTGTTAGCAGTTGACCGATTGAGTCATGCAGGTCCTGCCCGATTCGGCGGCGCTCCCGTGTGCTGACCTGGGCAATTTCCTCGTTAAGCTGCGGCCGCGTTACATCGCAAACCGCATAGAGCGTGCAGTGATCCGCGGCTGAATATTTCAGGAGTTCCACATCACGGTGCGAGCCATCCAGGCAACGCAGCACAAAGCCCGGGATCGGTTCATTCATATCC
>JABDQT010000298.1 GCA_013042165.1 Kiritimatiellales bacterium
GCGTCAGGATAAGCGCCACCACAATGGTGGCGGCCATGTCGAGGGCAATCACGCGATCGGGCAGGGTCGGGCCGATCACGACGCGCACGAACGCCGCACCGAAGGCGACCGTGAGCATCAGCATTACAATAGGACAAATCACTTCAACCATGATTATTACCCTTCAACTGAAAATGACTTAACCACTTGTTATTACCTCAAGAGTTCCAGCAGACGGCGCTCGAGACCGTCCTTGATTTCATTGCGCAGATCATCCGGATTGATCACATACATGGCATGGATGTAAAGCGTTTTGCGGTCCTCGGACACATCGAGGCTCAGCGTCCCCGGCGTCAGCGAAATGATGTTCGCGAGCATGGTAATCTCCAGGTCAGTTTCCGCATCGAGCGGAATCCCGATGACGCCCGGCCGCATCAGCGGCAGCGGCTTGACCACATCGATCGCCACCCGCCACGACGAAACAATCAGTTCCTTCGTGAAGAACAGTGCGAAACGCACGAACTGCATCGTCTTCTGAAAATAGGAGCTCTTTTTACCGGTTGCCGGATAGAGCAGCGTCAGCGCAAAGTAGCCGAGGACAAAACCGACACCCAGGCTCCCCACCGAAACCTCGCCGACCAGCAGGGCCCAGAGCATCGAGATCAGGATATTATAGATAAACAGATCCATATCAGCCCCCTCCTCCCAACACAGCGTCGATGTAGCCTTGCGGATTCATGAGCTGCCCCGCCGCGGCATCGGCATAGTCGAAAATGGGTCCGGCAAAAACCCCGATACCGATGGTCAGGATGGTGAATCCGATCATCGGCAGCAGGAACATGATCCACTTGCCGGACGGCATGGGATTCAGGTCGGGAAGCGGTTCCGGTGCGGGCTCCCAGAATACGTAGGACCAAATCTTGGTCATCGAATAGAGCGTGAGCAGGCTGACCCCCAATGCCACGCCGACGATCAGCCACGCCTCCTGCCGCAGACCGGCAATGATGAGCGCCAGCTTGGCGAAGAAGCCGGACAGCGGCGGTACGCCCGCCAGCGACATCGCGGATATGATAAAGAGGATTGATAGTCCCGGCTTTTCCTTATACAGCCCGCCGAGCTTTTTCAGCTCGTAGGTTCCCTTGATCCGGTTGACGGCGCCGGCCACGAGGAAGAGATTGGTCTTCACGATCATGATATGTATGAGATAGAAGATCGTTCCGGTCAGCGCCAGCTGGGTGAAAAGCCCCAGCCCCATTACGATATAGCCGATCTGGCTGACAATGTGCACCGCCAGAATCTTCCGCATTTCAAACTGAGCCGCGGCAGCCAATACCCCGGAAAGCATGGTCAGGCCGGCCCCGACCAGAATCAATCCGTGCAGGAATTCGGGATCGGTGCTGAAGACCAGGGTGAAGACGCGAATGAGCGAATAGACGCCCACCTTGGTAAGCAGCCCGGAAAAGAGTGCCGTGACGACGATCGGCGGGGTGGGATAGCTCGCCGGCAGCCAGAAGTACAGCGGGAACATCCCGGCCTTGATGCCGAAGGCCATCAAGAACATCACCGCCACCATCGTGACCAGACCCCCGCGCTCGCCCTGCTGCACCACCACCGCCAGCTCCGCAAGATTGAGCGTGCCGGCCATGCCGTAGAGGATGCCGATACCCGCCAGGAACAGCGCCGAGGAGAGCAGATTGAGCGCAACATATTTGACCGAGCCCTCGAGCTGCGGGCGTTCGCCGCCGAGGGCCAGCAGAATGAAGGAGGCAGTCAGCAGAACCTCGAACCAGACATAGAGGTTGAACAGGTCGCCGGTGACAAACGCGCCGTTCACGCCCATCAACAGAATCAGCATCAGCGGAAAGAAGCCGAACTGCATCCGGGGCTGATCGAGATCAAAACAGGCATAGAACGAAATCCCGACCGCAAGCAGACCGGTCAGCAGCAGCATGACGCACGAGAGCATGTCGACTGCCAGCGTGATGCCGAACGGTGCCTGCCAGTGGCCGACATGCATGACGGCAATCGTACCCGTACGGGTGTGCACCATCAGGCAGACGGCCGTCAGCAGCAGGATGCCGGAGGTTGCCAGAGCAATGGCTTTTTGCAGGACGACGCTTTTGCGCAGGAGCATGCAGAGCACGGCACCGGCCAGCGGAATCATAATCGGGAGCGCGGGAAGGAGCGTCATGTGTCGGTCTCCTTCAGTTCATCCACATCGTCGGTACCGACGACTTCGTAGGTGCGCAGGAACAGCACCAGCGCAAACGCGGTTACGGCAAAGCTGATCACGATGGCCGTCAGGATCAGCGCCTGCGGAAGCGGATCGGACGGCAGGGCGGCAAAGGCTTTTTCGCCTTCGGCCAGGATCGGCGCGCCGCCCTTGCGGAGGCCACCGGCGGTAAAGATCAGCAGGTTGGCACCATGGCTCAAGAGTCCGAGTCCGATGATGAGCTGGATAAGGTTGCGGCGCATCATGAGATACAGGCCGCCGCCGTAAAGCACTCCGATAACAATGGCGAGAAGAACTTCCATGCTATTCCTCCTCCCCCAGCACAAAGACCAGCGTCAGCAATACGCCGAACACGACGAGGTAGACACCGATGTCGAAAATCAGGGGGGTGCCGATATCCATGGTGGCACCGGAAAAGAGCGGCACCTCCCACCAGGTTCCGGTCAGGAATGCATGGTCGGTAAACAGCGGCGGGATGCCGCTGAGAAGCGCGGCGGCCAGGCCGGCGGCCGTGATGTCGCGCGGATCAATGCGGATCAGCCGGCGGGCATCGGCGACGTCGAACGCAAGGGTGTAGAGGGCAAAGGCCGAGCCGGCAAACAGGCCGCCGACAAATCCGCCGCCCGGATAGTGGTGGCCGCGCAGCAGGATGTAGATCGAAAAGACCAGCAGCGGCGGAAACATGTAGCGGGTGGCGGTTCGCAGAATAATCGACGTCATGGCGCACCCTCCTCTTTCCCGGACCGCAACTTCAAGAGGGCGAACGCACCGAGCGCGGCGATCGCCAGCACCGTGATTTCGCCGAGGGTGTCCAGCGCCCGGAAATCAACCAGGATGACATTCACGACATTACGGCCGTGCGCCATGTCATAGCTGTGATCCAGATAGTAGTCCGACACCGGCGTAGGCGTCTGCACATGCAGCGCGGCCAGCACCAGCAGCGTCACCGCCACGCCCACTCCAATGGCAATGGTGCCATCGAAGAGGCGCGACCGCACAGAGGAGCTATGCCGGAACGCCGGCAGATGATAGAAGGCCAGCGCCATCAGGATCACGGTCAGGGTTTCGATCACCAGCTGCGTCATGGCCAGATCGGGAGCGCCGAAAAACGTGAAGAGCATCGCCATGCTGTAGCCCACTACACCCATCGCAAGAATCGATTGCAGACGCGATTTGGAATGCACGGTGGCCAGCGCTGCGAGAATCATCAGCACGGCAACCAGCGCGATGCGCAGTGATATCGGAGAAAGATTTTCCCACTGCTGAAAGCCGCCGGCGCGGTAAAACGCGGCCCCGACGAGCGCCACCGCAGTGAGCACGGTCACGCGGATATAGTCGCGCAGGATCCCCGTCTGCAGCGCACGCGTCTGCCAGCCCGCAAACTTCAGTACGGAGGCATAGATCAATTGATAGACGGCCTCGGGACCGATGCGCGCCAGCACACCCAGCCGCGCTGCGGTTTTCAGGAAAAGCGACCGCGCAAGATAGCAAACGAGGCCGAGGCCGAGCGTAATGAAGCTGATGACCAGATATTTGTTGAAGCCCGCCCAGAGGTGCAGATGAACATGTACATGCTCGCCGGCAATGCTCGAGGCGGCGGGTTCGACCAATGCGTGTCCGATCGGCCCGCAAAAGAACGCCAGCACCAGACATCCGAGACCGAGCGTGACCGGCCCGATGCGCATGGAGAGCGGCACCTCGTGCGCATGCAGTTCTGCAGGCATCTTTCCTGCAAACGGTTTCCAGCCGGTGGAGAGGCCGACGAGCACATAGGCCGCGCCGCCGATCACCGTGGCACCGATCAGGATGGGATAGTCTCCGAGCGCATGCAGCCAGGTTTCCTTCGCCACAAAACCGAAGAACGGCGGAAAGCCGCCCATGGACAGGCCAGCCAGTAATGCACAGGCAAACGAAACGGGCATCGCCCTGCGCAGGCCGCCCAGCTTGTCGATCGAGGTTTCGCCGCCGGTTTCGTGCGTGATGCCGCCGGCAATCATGAAGAGCGCGGCTTTGTAGAAGGCATGCGCGAGCACGAAGGCGGCCATCGCCTTGATGGTGTAGGCGGTCCCGACGCCCAGCAGCATGATCATTGCACCGAGCGCGGAAACGGTGGTGTAGGCCAGCAGCCGCTTCAGCACATGCTGGCCCAGCGCCATGATGGCGCCGAGCAGAAACGTGGCGGTTCCGATGGTGGTCAGAATCATCCCCCACTCTTCCGTGCCGCCCAGCGCGGGATGCAGGCGGGCCAGCAGGTAGACCCCGGCCTTGACCATCGTGGAAGAGTGCAGGTAGGCGCTGGCCGGTGTCGGGGCCTGCATCGCGTTGGGCAGCCAGAAGTGGAACGGGAACTGGGCCGACTTGGTGAACGCACCGATGCAGACGAGAATCAGTATCGGCAGATAGTTTTTATGGGCAACCAGCAGATCGCCGCGCTGAATCAGTTCGGAGAGCCGCCAGGTGTCGGCCGCGCCCGCCATCAGGATGATACCGGCCAGCAGAAACAGCCCGCCGAGCACGGTGACGAGCATGGCCTGCAGGGCCGCATTTCGCGCAGCGGCACTTTCGTGATTGAAGCCGATCAGCAGATAGGAGGTGAAGCTCGTCAGCTCCCAGAAAATGAAAACCAGCAGCAGGTGATCGGCGAGCACTACACCGAGCATGGAGGCCATGAACGCCATGATATACATCAGGAAGCGCCCCTGCTGCGGGTGCCCCTTGAAGTAGCCCTGCGTATAGAGGATGATCAATATTCCGATCCCGCTGATGAGCAGGGAAAACAAAAGCGACAACCCGTCCAGATAAAATGCGAGCTCCAGCCCCAGGCTTTTTACCCAGCTGAATTGCTGCTCGACCGGGTGTCCATGCATGACGTCGGAAAGCTTTTTGAGCAGCCATACAAACATGGCCAGAGGAGCCGCAACGAGTTTTGCACCGGTATATTTCGGACAGATCCGATATACCCACGGCGCAGACAATGCCGCAATAAAGCAGATGGAAAGCAGGATCAGCACGCTTGAAACCCATCGATCATGTCAGCCGATTCGGCGTCATTAACCGTTGATAAGCAATGTGTAATACGTAATATGCCAAGCGTGTAGCTCAACAGCCGCATATGGTTTTGCATGCCCGTGCTCCTCATTACACCTGATTCCCGAGGCGCCATATTATCGCCTGTCCGCGAAATGGAAACAAATTGAATCGGGGCGGGCAAGCTATTAGGTGACAAATGTGCACATAATATGATCGTCTTAATCCTTTTCAAACCATGCGCGGTTAAAACCGCAAATCGCCCTTGTAAACATTGGTTTTTTCGCAAACTTTCCTGTTGCTATGGGATACTGAATACCCTAGAAACTTTCTATCACTGAACCGATACGGAGTCGGACAGTAGTTGTTGGAATCAACCAGGAAATCACGAGGAGATTACAAAATGGGAAAACCTATGACCAAATCGCAGATCATTGCAGCAGTTGCTGAAAAGGCTGACATCTCAAAAGCCCAGGCCAAAGACGCACTTGAAGGCCTTGCCGCACTCGCCTACGAAGGCGCAGCAGACGGATTCACCATTCCTGGTATCGGCAAGCTCGTGAAGGTTGATCGTGCTGCCCGTATGGGTCGTAACCCGGCTACCGGCGAAAGCATCCACATCCCGGCGAAAACCGTTCTGAAGTTCCGCATCGCAAAAGCAGCCAAAGACGCTGTACTCTAAATCAGGAATTTGATCGGACATGCCGCCCCGCTTGCGGGGCGGTTCTTTTTTATGAAACATCTATCTGCCTTCTTTTGCTTCATCGCTGCAGCCTCAATCGCTCTCCTGTGCGGTTGCGCCACGACCGATGAGTTCCACGACGACCAGGAATATTCCAGCATGCCGTGGAACACGCCCCAGCAATGGGAGGGCTCCAGACAGCTCCCGGGCCTGACTCCCGGATATTGATTTTGCATATTCCATCTACCTCAAGCCCGCCCATCGGCGGGCTTTTTTGCTTTCTCGGTTTTTCGTGCGAACGACGGGCGGGATGGTCGGCTGCAGGCAATGGCAATATGTGCTTCCTATTTTTTTGAATGTCTGGAAAATTCCTTTCTTCACATTCCCGGAGAAAACCAAGTCGTGGCAAAGTTCATCATCAAAGGCGAAAACCCAATTGGCGGAACCTTCCACCCGCGCGGCAACAAAAATGCCGTACTGCCGATGCTCGCCAGCTGCGTGCTCACGGACCAGCCCCTGATTCTTCATAACGTCCCGCTGATTAATGACGTCAAGGTGATGCTTCAGCTCCTCGAAAGCATTGGCGTGTCGGTATCCCTCGATGACCACACCCTGACGCTGTGTGCCGCACACCTGAAAACCACCGAACTCGACCCGCAGCTCTGTGCCAAAGTCCGCACCTCGATTCTGCTGGCCGGCCCCATGATCGCCCGGCATGGTCATGCCACCATCTACCCGCCCGGCGGCGACGTCATCGGCCGGCGGCGGCTCGACACCCACTTCTACGGTCTGCGCTCGCTCGGCGCGGAGATCATAACGGACGATGCATACCGGCTTAAGGCCGGGCGCCTCAGCGCGTGGAAAATGGTTTTTGATGAAGCCAGCGTGACCGCCACGGAAAATGTGCTGATGGCCGCCGTGCTGGCGAAAGGCACCTCCACCATCTATAACGCCGCCTGCGAGCCGCATGTGCAGGATCTGGCCCGCCTGCTCAACCAGATGGGCGCCGACATCTCCGGCATCGGAACCAATATGCTGACCATCAGCGGCGTCGAAGAGCTTCGTGGCGCGGAATACACCGTGCAGCCGGACTACATCGAAGTGGGTAGCTACATCACTGCGGCGGTCGTGACCGGCGGCCAGCTGACCATCCCCGATGCCGGCGAACCGCAGACCCTGCAGGTGATGCAACGCGCCTTCTCAAAACTGGGCGTGGATTGGACACGCGATGGACGCACCCTCATTGTTCCGCAGCAATCCGCACGCTCCATTCGACCGGACGAAGGCAACGCCACGCCGAAAATTGAAGACGGCATCTGGCCGGCGTACCCCTCCGATCTGATGAGCGTTTCAATCGTGTTGGCTACCCAGACGCAGGGTACGGCCCTCTTTTTCGAGAAAATGTTCGAGAGCCGCATGTACTTCGTCGATCACCTGATGGCCATGGGCGCGAACATTATCCAGTGCGATCCGCACCGTGTTGTCGTGATCGGCCCCACCCGCCTGCGCGGGAGCATGCTCACCAGTCCGGACATCCGCGCCGGCATGGCGATGTTGATCGCGGCCTGCTGTGCCGAGGGCGAAAGCGTCATCAAGAATGCGCAGGTGATTGATCGGGGATATGAAGCAATTGAAGATCGACTTGCCGCGCTCGGAGCGGATATTCTTCGCATTGATTAGTCGTTCGATCAGAAAGGAAACGGTAAACAGATGGCATTTCCAAAGACATTCTACCGCTGGCGGCCCCACCCCTGGCATGGTCTTGAAGCTCATGAAGGCAACGTCGGCGTCGTTAATGCATATATTGAAATGACCCCGTTCGACGCCGTGAAGTACGAGGTCGATAAAACAACCGGATACCTGCGCGTAGACCGCCCGCAGCTGACCTCTTCCATGACGCCCACGCTGTACGGCTTCGTCCCGCAGACCTACTGCTCGTCCCGCGTGCACGCGCTATCCCCCACCTCCGAATGCGGCGATACCGATCCGCTCGATATCTGCGTCATTACCGAGCGCCCCATTAACCGCGGCGAAGTCATTTTGCGCGCCCGGGTGATCGGCGGCATTCAAATGATAGACAATGGCGAGGCCGACGACAAAATCGTTGCGGTGCTCGACAACGACCAGTTCTGGAAGGACGCCAACGACATCGATGATGCCCCCCCCGCCCTGATCGAGCGAATGCGCCACTATTTCGCGACCTATAAGCTGGTTCCCGGTCAGCCGTCGGATGTGCACATCGAAAAGATCTACGGGCGCGACCACGCCCTCAAGGTGATTGAAGCATCGATGGCCGACTATACCGAAGAGTACGGCTGATCCGGGATTAAGGCGAGGTCTCCAAACGGAGCCCCTCGTCTGGATTTATTCTTCTGCTGATTCCTCCGCGGCCGGCTCTGCACCTTCGGCTGCCTCCGGAATCTCTTCCTCCGCTTCCAGTATGGCGGCAGAGACAAGCTTGTCGCCTTCCTTGAGGTTGAACAGGCGAACCCCCTGGGTATTGCGCCCGATGATACGCAGATCGTTCGCGCCGATGCAGATCATCTGCCCTGCCTCGGAGATCAGCATCAACCGATGCTCATCGGTCACGGCATGGGCACTGACCACCTTGCCGTTGCGGTCGGTCGTCTGGATGCTGATGATGCCCTTGCCGCCACGGGTTTGTGTGCGGTATTCATCGAAGCTCGAGCGCTTGCCGTAGCCGTTTTCGGTGATGGCCATCATGGTCGACTGGGTATCGACAATCTCGATCGTGACGACCTCATCATCGCCCGTGAGCGTGACGCCCTTGACCCCGCGCGATACGCGGCCGAGCGGCCGGGCATCGGTTTCCTTGAAGCGGATCGCCTTGCCGTTCTTCATGCTGAGGATGATTTCGTCTTTGCCGTCGGTCAGCTTGACGCCGATCAACGAGTCGTCTTCATCAATGTTGATGGCTTTCACGCCGGCGACACGCACATTTTTATAGGCCGAAAGTACGGTCTTCTTCACGATGCCCTTTCGTGTGGCCATGATCAGGTTGTGCGCGTCGTCGTCGAGTTCACGTACGCAGAGAATGGCGGCGAGCTTTTCGTCCTGCGCCATCTGCAGCACGTTGGCCAGCGAACGTCCGCGACTTTGGCGGGAGCCTTCCGGCACATAGTAGGCCTTGAGCCAATACATACGGCCGGCTTCGGTGAAGCAAAGCAGGTAGTCATGCGTAGAGGCCGAGAAGATATGCTCCACAAAGTCCTCTTCTTTGGTGCTCATGCCGACCACGCCCTTGCCGCCACGACGCTGCTGTCGGTAGGTATCGGTCGGAACGCGCTTGATGTAGCCCGTGTTCGATAGCGTGATGACACACGGCTCATCTGCGATCAGGTCTTCGATGTCGATCTCGCCTTCGTCGATGCGCAGGTCGGTGCGGCGGACTTCACCGTACTTGGCGCGGATCTGCTCCAGATCCTCCTTGATGACGGCAAAGATTTTTTCCGGATATGCCAGCAGGTCTTCGAGGTATTCCATGAGCTTTTTGAGCTCGTTATATTCGGCCTCAACCTTATCGCGTTCCAGTCCGGTGAGCTGGTAGAGGCGCATTTCGAGAATGGCCTTCGCCTGGATTTCACTAAAGCCGAACTTGGCCATCAATCGATCCTGCGCTTCGTCGCGGTTCTTTGAATCGCGGATGATGCGAACGACCTCGTCCATGTTATCCATCGCCAGCAGATAGCCTTCGAGGATATGGGCGCGGGCGGCGGCCTTGTCGAGATCGAACTGGGTGCGGCGGGTGATCACTTCAAAGCGATGATCAATGAAACATTTAAGCACCTCTTTGAGGTTCATGACGCGCGGCTTGCCCTTGTCGATTGCCAGCATGATGGAGCCGAAGGTCGATTCGAGTTGTGTATGCTTGTAAATGTTATTGAGCAATACGTTTGGCACGGCGTTGCGCTTGAGCTCGATGACGAGGCGGATGCCTTCCTTGCCGGACTCATCGCGGATGTCGGAAATGCCTTCGAGTTTTTTGTCGCGGACGAGCGAAACCATTTTGGTGATCAGCAATGTCTTGTTCAGCGCGTACGGAATCTCGGTGATGATGATGCGCGCCTTGCCGTTGTCGTCTTCTTCGATGTCGGCCTTACCGCGCATTTTGATTTTGCCGCGGCCGGTGGTGTAGAAATCGCGCACGGCCTTCAAACCGTAGACCGATCCTCCGGTCGGGAAATCAGGCCCTTTGACCAGCTCGCAGAGCTCGTCGATCGTGGCATCGGGATTATCGATCAGCAGGATGGTTCCATCGATCACCTCGCCGAGGTTGTGCGGGGGAATGTTGGTGGCCATACCGACCGCAATACCGGTCGAGCCATTCACCAGCAGGTTGGGCACTCGTGCCGGCAGCACCGAAGGCTCCATGAGCGATTCGTCGAAGTTCGGGCGCATGTCGACGGTTTCCTTGTCGATATCAGCCAGCATTTCTTCGGCGAGCGGACGGAGACGGCACTCGGTGTACCGATAGGCGGCCGCGCGGTCACCATCGATCGAACCAAAGTTACCCTGACCGTCGATGAGCATGCCGCGCATCGCAAAGTCCTGCGCCATGCGCACCATCGTGTCGTAGACCGCGGTGTCGCCGTGCGGATGGTAGTTACCGATCACTTCCCCGACGACCTTGGCGCATTTCACATAGGCTTTATTGTGCGTCCAGCCGCGCTCTTTCATGGCGTAGAGGATGCGGCGGTTGCCCGGCTTCATGCCGTCGCGCACATCCGGCAGGGCGCGCCCGACAATCACCGACATCGAATAGTCGATGTATGCGCGCTGCATCTCATCTTCAATATTAATCAGATCAATACGTTCGTTCGTGTTTTCCATAATAGAGCTTCCGTTAGATATCGAGGTTGGTGACGTTCAGCGCGTTTTCCTGAATGAATTCGCGGCGGGGTTCGACTTCGTCGCCCATGAGAATGGTAAACATGTCGTCTGCTTTCACCGCATCTTCAAGCACCACCTTGGTCAGCCGCCGGAATTCAGGATCAAGCGTGGTTTCCCACAGCTGCTGGGGATTCATTTCACCCAAACCTTTATAGCGCTGAATCGTCATGCCCTTGCGGCCCGCAATGCGGACGGCTTGCGCAATTTCCATCAGTGAGCTGACCTCCGTCTTGGAGCCCTTATCGTCAAGTTTAAATTGTGGCGCCTCTGATCCGAGCAACTGGTCGAAGGTGAATCCGCCCTGCTCCAGCTTTTCAACCACTTCCTTCAGCTTCCTTGAGAAGAAGAGCTCCTTATAACGCACGGTCGGTGCTGGTTCTTCCACTACGGGAACTTCTGCAGGCTCCTCGCCATCCACGACCGCTTCCGGTTCATCCGCAGGAGCGTCCACAACTTCAACCACGTCGGCGGCTTCGGCAATCGCAGCCTCCACTTCAGCAAATACCGCCTGAAGCCCGTGATCATCTAGCGCAAAGCGAAGATCAAGGTCCTCGCCGAGCTTGTTCATATATGCGCAGTAAAGCGGGAACGCACCGGTTTCGGGATCGCGCTGAGCCAGATACTCCTTGAGTGAAATACCCCGTCGGCGGAGCTTGTCGGCAATGCCCTCAATTTCAACCACGTTTTCAAGCAGTTCACGCAAGCCCTTGGTGTCGAGCAGTTGTTCGCCGCCCAGTGTTTCGAGACGCATGCCGTCGGCACCGAGGTCGAGCAGGATCTGCGTCAGATGGGCATCGGATTCGACATACTCCTCGCGCTTGCGGCGCGTCACTTTATAAAGCGGCGGCTGGGCAATGTAGACAAAACCGTTTTCGATCAGCTGTGGCATCTGGCGGTAAAAGAAGGTCAGCAGCAACGTACGAATGTGCGCCCCGTCGACATCGGCGTCGGTCATGATAATGATTTTGTGGTAGCGCGCCTTTTCGATATTGAAGTCATCGACCCCGATGCCGGTACCAATCGCGGTGATCATGGTGCGAATTTCATCGTTGGCCAGCACCTTGTCGAGACGCGCCTTCTGCACGTTGATCACTTTACCTTTCACGGGAAGAATGGCCTGGTACTCGCGCTCACGCCCCTGCTTGGCGGAGCCGCCCGCAGAGTCCCCTTCCACAATGAACAATTCGGTGCGGGCCGGATCGCGGCTGGAGCAGTCGGCCAGCTTACCGGGCAGTCCGCCGCTTTCGAGCGCACCCTTGCGCCGGGCGAGATCACGTGCCTTGCGCGCGGCCATCCGGGCGCGGGCCGCCACAACGGCCTTGTCGATGATCGTACGGGCCACGGTCGGGTTTTCTTCGAAACAGGTTCCGAGCTCATCGTTGACGATCTGCTGAACAATGCCCTCGACCTCCCCGTTGCCGAGCTTGGTTTTGGTCTGTCCCTCGAACTGCGGATCGGGAATCTTGACGCTGATGACGGCCGTAAGGCCTTCGCGGATATCGTCGCCGCCCATCGCCTGTTTCTCGTCCTTGATCAACTTATTGGTCTTGGCGTAGGCATTGACCGTGCGGGTCAGTGCGGAGCGGAAGCCGGATAAATGCGTGCCGCCTTCAATCGTGTTGATGTTGTTGGCAAACGAGAAGATCGTTTCGTTGTACGCGTCGGAATACTGCATGGCGATTTCGACGACTACGTCGTCTTTTTCGCGCTCGAAATAGATGACCTCCGGGTGCATCGGCGACTTGTTGCGGTTGAGATGCTGGACAAATTCCATGATCCCGCCGTCGTATTTGAAGACCTCGTCACGGCCGGTGGCGTCTTCCTTCAGTGTGATTTTTGCACCGCGGTTGAGGAAGGCCAGCTCGCGCAGACGGGCCGAAAGGATGTCCCACTGGAAGCCGGTCTCGTGCGTAAAGATGGTGCGGTCGGGCATGAAGGTGACCTTCGTGCCGGTTTCGGTGGTTTTCCCGATGGTGACCAGTTCGGTGACCTCCACGCCGCGCTCGAAGCGCTGGTGGTGAATCTGACCGTCACGCTTGACCTCGACTTCGAGCCATTCCGAGAGGGCGTTCACGCACGAAACGCCGACGCCGTGCAGCCCGCCCGACACCTTGTAGGTGTCCGAGTCGAACTTGCCGCCGGCGTGCAGAACGGTCAGCACCACCGTGACGGCGGGCTTGCCCTCGGTCTTGTGAATGTCGACCGGAATACCGCGGCCGTCGTCAATGACGGACAGCGAGCCGTCTTCGTTGATGCAGACCTCGACGTTGGAGCAGTAGCCAGCGAGTGCCTCGTCGATCGAGTTGTCGACGACTTCGTAAACGCAGTGGTGATAACCGCGCGAGCCCGTATCGCCGATATACATGGCTGGGCGTTTGCGGACCGCTTCGATGCCCTCCAGAACCGTAATATGGTCGGCGCCGTAGCCCTTCGCATCGGGGTTCAGCGAGGCCCTGTTTTGGGTATTTTCATCTATCGTTAAATCGTTTTGTTCGTCAGACATACCTGTCCTTTTCCTTTCGGTCGAAGTAATCGGGAAAATATAGCAGATGCCGCTGTTTCATAGCAACGGAAGAAGGCGTTAAAAACGCCGAAATTTCGTTCAAAAACGCCTGAAAAACGACTATATCGGCTTGAGGGCTCCCTGGCGGTAGCGAGCGAGCAGTGCAACGTAGCGTTCGGCGTATTTGCGCACGTCGGAAACATCCTCTTCCGACAACCTGCGGATCACTTTGGCCGGCGTTCCAATTGCCAGTGAGCCGGCGGGAATTTTGCGCTTCTGGCCCACCAGCGACCCGGCACCGATGATGCAGTTGTCGCCGATCTCGCAGCCGTCAAGCAGGATGGCGCCCATGCCGATCAGACAGTTGTTGCCGACGGTGCATCCGTGTAGCGTCACCTTGTGCCCGACCGTGACATCGTCCCCGATCATAACGGGCTGATTGCGGCTGGTATGAGCGACGGAATTATCCTGGATATTGCTGCGCTCGCCAACGACGATCGGCTCAATATCGCCCCGCAGCACCGCCCCGAACCAGACGCTGGATTGATTGTGCAGCGTAACATCGCCGATCACGGTTGCGGAATCGGCAACATAGTATTCATCGGGCAGAGCCGGCACACGGTCTTCAAATTGATAGATCATGCTGATCCTGTCTAAAATTATTCCGGCTTCCGGTTCCACGCGGCGATGCACTCGCCAATGGTCATCTCATAGCGCGTGTTGCAGAACTGGCAGCTGATGCCGACCGGTTCATCGCGCTTGACGATTGTCATGCGGTCGGGAATCGGAATGCTGCGCAGCACCGCCGACATTTTTTCCCGGTTGCAGGTGCATGCGAAACGGGGCGCCGGACCGGGCTCTACCTGAACGCCCTCGTAGCCCGCTTCTTCGCCGATCAACGATCTCGCGAGCTCCTCGAAATAGTTGTCCGCCTCGCTCTCGTGGCTGAGCAGCTCGCGAAACCCCTCTTTCTCCATGTGGCGGCGGATGCGGTCGAAGCGTTCAAGGTCGGTGCCGGGCAGCGCCTGAATCATCCAGCCCTGGCAAAGCCGGACCGGTTTTTCGGGATCGGGATTGAAACCGATCATAACGCTCATGCCGGTTTCCACCTGATCGGAAATGCAGTAGTGGTAGGCCAGGTCATTCACCGCATCGTGCAGCGAAATCGGCGTGGTGCCCGAGCTGGCAATCGCGCCCTGATCCGATACCACCACCTGCAGGTCGCCCAGCTCGCCATAGAGGCTTTCATGCACATTGTCGGCATCGCCCAGCTGCTCCGGTGAAATGAATGCCCGCACGGTGCCATCCTGCCCGGCATCGGCCACAATGGTTTTCAGCACGCCATGGTATTTCCAGCAGGCGTTGAGCCGCTGGTTCTCCGGCAGGACCGCGGCTGCCAGCAATGCGGCAGTCATTGCGCGCCCGAGAATATGCGCCGCGGCAGGATCGCTGTCGTGCCGCAGCACCGCTTCGTTCACCGCCTGCGTTGTGACGGTATAGGTAAAGGCAATATCGAGCCCCTTGAAGTGGCCTTTATAAAGCAGATCGTTCATGAGAGTGTTCCGTGTTCCTCCTGCGCCTTCGGCTGCGGCAGACAAGTAGATGTTCAGTTATACGTTTGCAGCGCCCGCATTATCCTGTTTCGGCCACATTTGCCGAGCAATCATTTTCAGAATTTCCGTCCGCGCGGTCATGGCCTTCAAGCCGATGATGAACATTAAAAGCCTTGCGCACCCCATGTGTAAACATTAGGATTCAAGTGTGTTCGACTGGCAGCATAAAGAACGAGGCCGATGTGGTTTAATCTGACTGTTGGTTCGAGGCTTTGTCCCGCTTTTTACGTGGAATGAAAACCCGAAGGAGGGAGAGATGAATAAAGAAAGCAAGTGCCCGGTAACGGGCAAGGCCGGCGGCGGTACGTCGAACAAGGACTGGTGGCCCGGACAGCTGAAC
The DNA here is from genome assembly GCA_013042165.1 of Kiritimatiellales bacterium. Classification (GTDB taxonomy): domain Bacteria; phylum Verrucomicrobiota; class Kiritimatiellia; order Kiritimatiellales; family Pontiellaceae; genus Pontiella. Next base: position 15,289 of record JABDQT010000298.1, read on the forward strand.
CTCAAGATGCTTCACCAAAATCCGCCTGCGGGCAACCCGATGGGCGAGGCGTTCAATTACGCCGAGGAATTCAAGAAACTCGATCTTGAGGCCCTCAAGCAGGATCTCTATACCCTGATGACCGACTCGCAGGATTGGTGGCCGGCCGACTTCGGGCACTATGGCGGGCTGTTTATCCGGATGGCGTGGCACAGCGCGGGCACCTACCGCATCGGCGACGGACGCGGGGGCGCCGGATCCGGCACCCAGCGGTTTGCGCCGCTCAACAGCTGGCCGGACAATACCAACCTCGACAAGGCGCGCCGCCTGCTTTGGCCGATCAAGCAGAAATACGGCAATAAGATCTCCTGGGCCGATCTGATGATTCTCGCCGGCAACTGCGCGCTGGAATCGATGGGGTTCAAGACGTTCGGCTTCGGCGGAGGACGTGAGGACGTCTGGGAGCCGGAAGAGGATGTTTACTGGGGCAGCGAGGACGAGTGGCTGGGCGATAACCGCTACTCCGGCGACCGCGAGCTCGATAATCCGCTCGCGGCCGTGCAGATGGGGCTGATCTACGTCAACCCCGAAGGGCCGAACGGCGAACCCGACCCGGTCGCCTCGGGCCGCGACATTCGCGAAACCTTTGCCCGCATGGCCATGAACGACGAGGAAACCGTGGCACTCACCGCCGGCGGACATACCTTCGGTAAAACCCACGGCGCGGGCGATGCGGCCAACGTCGGCCCGGAACCCGAAGCCGCCCCCATTGAGCAGCAGGGCCTCGGCTGGAAAAGCAGTCATGGCAGCGGCAAGGGCTCGGACGCCATCACCAGCGGTATCGAAGGGGCCTGGACCCCCCAGCCGACCCAGTGGGACATGGGCTATTTCGACGTGCTGTTCAAGTATGAGTGGGAGCTGGTGAAGAGCCCCGCCGGCGCCTGGCAGTGGACGCCGAAGAATCTTCAGCAAGAGGACATGGCACCGGACGCCGAGGATTCCTCCAAACGCGTGCCGATCATCATGACCACCGCCGATATGGCGATGCGCATGGATCCCGCCTACGAAAAGATCTCGAAGCGGTTCCACAAAAACCCCGGGGAGTTTGCCGATGCCTTTGCCCGCGCATGGTTCAAGCTGACCCACCGCGACATGGGCCCGAAGGCGCGCTACCTCGGCCCGGAAGTTCCGGCCGAAGATCTGATCTGGCAGGACCCGGTCCCCGCCGTCAATCATCCGCTGATCGATGCGGCCGATATCGCCGACCTCAAGGGAAAGATCCTTGCCTCCGGCTTGTCGATTCCGCAGCTTGTTTCGGCTGCATGGGCTTCGGCATCGACCTTCCGCGGTTCCGACAAGCGCGGCGGGGCCAACGGCGCGCGGATCCGGCTCGCGCCGCAGAAGGATTGGGAAGTAAACGAGCCCAGGCAGCTGGCAAAGGTGCTCAAGAAGCTGGAAGGTATTCAATCCGACTTCAACAGCGTAGCCGGCGGCGGCAAGAACGTCTCGCTCGCCGACCTGATTGTGCTGGGCGGCTGTGCCGCCGTCGAGCAGGCGGCGAAAGCCGCGGGCCACGATATCACCGTTCCCTTTGCGCCTGGGCGTGGCGATACCACGGACGAGATGACCGATGTCGAATCGTTCGATGTGCTCGAACC
>JABDQT010000124.1 GCA_013042165.1 Kiritimatiellales bacterium
CATCAGGGTGAGGTTCAGGGAAATGTCATATTTGGAATCGGTACGGTAGATGCGGGGGATCCAGGCAAAAAGCTCAGGCCAGTTTTCGGATTCAACCAGGGAGCGGACGATCATGATTTCACACCGCGGCTTGATGCGCTCATCCTCGGTGTTGTTTGCCGCATAACTGAGGGGCCCGACGCTGTCCGCCCACTTTTCCTGCTGGTAAAGAGCCTGCCCAAGCAAGAGGTTGGCGTTGAAAAGGTCCTCCGGCTCCAGGTCCGGCAGACTCAGCAGGCGATTGGCGAGTTTTTCAATTTCCACCCACTCCTGCGCTTCGAAAAATCCCTGCGCCAGCATGCGCAGGGCATTTTTCTCCATCTTGCGCGGCTCCCTTTTCAGATAGTCCTCAAGCACCTCCATGCCGGCCGGAAGATTGTCGGTCTGGTAATAGGCACGCGCGAGCTGATAGCGGCAGGTTTGGCAGGTTTCAACCAATTGCGGATCCGTCAGTTCTCCGGTGCGGCGGATAACCTCACGCAATGCGGGAATGGCTCCCTTGTAGTCGCCGCGCTGCAGCAGCCGATCCGCAGTGGAGATAACTTCAGACGTGCCGGCGGAAGAATAATCCTGTGCATTAACCACTCCGGCCGCCATTAAAACGACAAGCAGCAAAACATGAAGCCGGCATACGCAACAACGATGGATTAAACTCATAAATTACCCCTCAAACAGTTAACAAAATTCTCTGTGGATCAGAAGCGCGGCATCCCTATGGTTGACTCATAACTCATACGCCGACATATCACACAACTTAACCATCAGAACAAGGTATCGTTCAGAGGAAACATTTCAAGCCAATAAAGCCCAAAAACATGCAAAGCGGCACCCGGAGGGGAAATAGCCGTAATCCTTACAGAAAAAGCAGCGCCTAGTGGAATAACAACAACCTAAAGGCTTTCGGACAGGGCTTCGCGGGCTGCACCCTCGTCTTGGTCGTCCGGCTCCAGTACCGTGTCCCCCACCAGCTTGATTGCAATGGCTCCCAGCGGGGCGGTCAGGATAATGCTCAACACGGCAACGGCAAGAATGATCGCCCCTGCAGACGTGTCCATTCCCGCGGATTGCATCGCCATCAGCGGCACCGCACCGATCGCCGCCTGCACCGTGGCCTTGGGCCAATAGGAGACCACGGCAAAAAGTCGCTCGCCGCGATTCAAGGGGCTGCCGATCAACGCAAGCAGCACGCCCGCGCTGCGGGCCGCCAAACCACATGCAATCAATCCCGCACCCGCAAGCCCGGTCTGCCAGGCCAGGCCAACATCCACCTGAGCGCCGATCAGGGTGAACAGCATGATCGAGGCAAAGACCCAGAGCTTGCCCAGTTTGGACGATATTTCGTGCGCCATGTGTTCGCGCTTCTCCAGGATGATGAATCCCATACCCATCACGGCCAACAACGCCGCGAATGGAATTCCCGCACCCTCCAGCACGTGCTGCAGGCGCACCAGCAGAATCGAAACCCCGAGTATAATCATGGTCCGCTTGGTGGCCCGTGGATTGAAGCGCTCAAACAGCCGCAGCAGGATCCACCCCATCAAAAGACCGCAGCCAATCCCGACTGCAATCGACACCGGAATACCGGCGGCCTTCAAAAGTACATTTTCGGCCGTGCCCGTATAAAAGGCGAGCAGTATGGAAAAAATAACAATGGCCACCACATCATCCAGGGAGGAGGCGGCCAGCACCATCGTGGGGATCCCTTTTCTCGCACCCATCCTGCGCTCAATAAATCCAATCATCATCGGCACGACGACCGCAGGTGAAACGGCGGCGATGATGAACCCCAGCATGGCCGATTCGAGGTGGGTCAAAGGCAGAAAAAAGGGTCCCAGCAATGCGATGATCGAGCCCTCCAGCACGCCTGGAACAAACGACAGCAGCAGGGCCTGCACACCCACTTTGTTTAAAACATCCCGACTAAGCTCCAGTCCGGCACGCAGTAATATGATGATCAATGCGATCATCCGCAGGTCGGAAGAGGCGTCCAGAAAGCCGGGCTCCATCAGGTCGAAGACAAACGGTCCAAACAGGACGCCCAGCAGCAGCATGCCAAGCAATCCCGGCAGCTTCAGCTTGCGGAATATCCAGTCCGCCAGCAGGCCCAGCAAAATCATCTCGGCAAGACTAACAGCCATCTATTGCTCCACGATACGTTTCCATCGTTAAACAGCATGGCCGATTTACGACACCCAATGGAAGCCGCAAAAAAGAAAAGGCGTTCCTTTGTGCGGAACGCCTTCGCTCATCGATTCACGAGGAGACTAATCCATCTT
>JABDQT010000315.1 GCA_013042165.1 Kiritimatiellales bacterium
CCGGGATCGATCCATATTCGCTCGAAATGCGGTTTCGGCACACTCAACCCAACAATAGCGGCTTCTTTGGCACATGCATTGCTTTATTTATGTACGGAGCACCATGCAAGGGAGTCTGAATGACGAAGAGCCAAGCAACTGAAAACCGAAGTAATGCCTTGTTGCACAGCAAGAAAAGCAAGAATTGCGCCGGAGCGACATTTGTCGAAGCACTGATTGCTTTGGCTATCTTCGCGGTATTCACCACAGGCTCCTTCAAAGTACTGGTTGCCCGCCGCAATATTATGGATATGTCGCGCGATCGCTACATTGCGTCCAATATCGCCAAGAACCGGCTCGAACTGGTGCGCACCTTCGATTTTGACCAGATCCCCCAGCTGGCGGAAAGTCCTGTGCGCATCGATAATAGCGGAATTCCGGCCGCTGAAGGGAAATTCTTGCGTGAGACAGACATCACGACACTCAATACCAACCTTCTGCAGCTGGCGATATCCGTAAAGATTCTGAATCGCAGAAACCTGACGTTCGATGGCCCGGAAGAAGTCCTGAACACCTACGTATCCAAGCACCTTTAAGCACATGAACCATAAGCAAAAAAAACGAGGATTCACACTAATCGAGGCCATGGGGGCAATGACCCTTGTTTCCATCGCGCTGGGGCTTGCAGTAGGCGGATTCATGTTTGCGCTCAAAAACACGAATGAGAGTGATGTGCAGAGCGAACTTGATATTGATGTTCAGCTGGCGATGGAGCGGTTAAAGAGGGATCTGCGGCTCTCCTCGCTCGATGAGATCTTTTACTATCCGGCTGGAGCAGGCCCTTACACGGCACTCAGTTTCCCGATGGCCGAGGATGATGACGGAGATGATCTTTTTGAACTGGATGATGATGGAAAGATTATCTGGGACAAAACCCTGATTTACCACATCTGGCCCGGCAGCCCGCACCAGCTGCGGGTTACCACCTTCGACAATCGCGACAACACCCTCACCGATGTGCAGCGCCAGGAGCAACTCAACAGCGTCGTCAGCGTCGGAGCAGGAACATCCACCTACAATGGCGGAAACGCGTCGTCTCATACTATTTTCGAAAATCTGCTGGAGTGGAGGCTGCGACCGGTGCAGAGCATTTTCGACGCCTACTCCCCCATTTCTGAACGCGAGACCGTCAGCCTGGGATATGCCTTGATGGCAAATGGCGCGCACACCTTTAAATTCAACGTGGCCGGCAAGAATACGGCTGCCAGCGGATATCGGATCGGGGTCGATCAGCTTCAGGTTTCACCCTCCTACAGTCAACGGGAAGCCGAAGCCCAGTTGCCGGCAACCGCGCAATCAGGAGCCACGGCGGTTTCGCAGTACATGGGAACAGGGTCATGGAAAGGCAATCACCAGCTCTATTTCCCGGCTACGGCGGCAGGTCAATCCTTCACCCTGTCGATGAACAACGATCGATGGGAAGAGACCAACTTCGGCGCCCTGGGCTATGAGGCGGAGGATACCGAGATCAATTTCGATGAAACCCTGAGCCCCAAGGATTTCGTGATTCAGCTGCAGGGTAACGATGTGGCCTGGCAGGCAGGCGAGCAAGCCTATTCAGCCGGGACGTCCGCAAGCAACAGCGTTTTAAAGGGGACGGTTATTGCCGTGCATCTCAACGGGGCAGAACTGGCCACCAACGGAAACTGGATCGCCTACAATGGAAGGAAGTGCCGCCTGACCTTCCAGGCCGGCTCAACGGGCAGGCTGCGGGTGGAGGATGTATTCATCGGAAAGACAACCTCCCTTGAAGACACCGTATTTGCCTTCGACTCCTCGACGTCCGTCACCTTCAGCGGCGGCTCGTCCGAGTCTCCGGTGATGGAGCCCAATCAAACAGCAACTACGGACTGGATCAATCTGGAGATCAACAAGACCAACAATTATCTCGTTGCGTTCCAAATCAAGAATGACGTGGATAAATGCTATCCCAGGGTATGGAAGAACGAACTTACGACCATTTCCGACTGTCTGGTAAACGGCAGCCCGACCAACCACATTATCGGACTGGCATCCATGGCAGTCACCTACCCGGCAAACGGAACCTATACCTCGCAGATTTTCGACACCCGTCTTGCGAGTCCTATTTACGGAGATATTTCACTTAACACCTCGTTACCGGCCGGCACGGCCATCTCCACGAAAGTCCGTAGCGGCAACCAACCCGACCTGTCCGACGCCAGCGACTGGAGCGTACTTTCCGCCTCCACGATTCATCCCCGACTCTTGAGCGTCGCCTACAAGCGCTACATCCAGTTCCAGGCGCAGCTGACTTCCAGCAGCAGCGGACTGGCCACGCCTTTACTGAAAGATCTTACCATTGACTGGACAGGCGAAACGCAGCTGGTAAACGTCAGCGGCGTCTTTTCCAAAGGTCCGGATTACGGAATTGTAGAGGTGCTTGTCGATGGTGTGCCCCTGCAGTCCGCCCTTGGAATCGATCTGCTGATTTACAAGGACATATACACCCATAACAAACAAACTAAACGAGTAACCTCATCACTGGTGGCCGAACTCAGACCACGGAATACAGGACAGTAAGCATTAAGGAGAACACCATGAAAAACACACACATACCACAGAGAAAAAGCGGGTATGCACTCGTCGTAGTCATGTTCTTTATCGCTGCGATATCGAGCTTTCTAGCCATGCTCTCTTTCTCATCATCCCAGCGCAGCTACACCTCACAACGGCTCACGCAGGAAATAAAAGCCAAGGCGATGGCGGAAGCCGGATGCGAATTCGGCTATGCGGTCCTCACCTCCAACTGGGAGGCACGGTATGATCCAACGGCCTTCGAGAACGATCCCGGAAGCAACCAGGTGACTTCTGTGCAGCAACCTGCGTTTTCCGGCGAAGCATACGAGGTGAGCTATGCCAATGCCCAGAATGACGCTAACTACAAAATTGATGTTGAAGCAGTGGGCGATAAAGCGGCCATGATCACCACCACGGGAAGCTGCGGGTCGGTTACGGCCGTTTCCATTGTCACCATGCAGGACATCGGAGGCAGTAACGACGATGGAAGTGTGGTCAGCGGCGAAGCGTTTGAGTATGCCATCCTGTGCGGCGGCACCTTTACCTTCCGCGGATGCGGATCCATGACCAGCCCGAGCGGCAACGCCAAATTCCATTCCAACGGAGCGCTGGACAATCGCGGCAGCACGCACGCCATGATTGACCTGAGTTCCTCAGCCAGAATCACGTCCGGAAAAGTCACCTTCGGCGGCGACATCACTGCGCCATCGTTCGGTCTGCATAAAAAGGCAAAGGTGTTGGGAACCAAAACCCAGACCGCCGTATCGACCGTCGAAATTCCGGATATAGACCTGACCCCCTACTACAACTGGGCGTTGCAAAAGGGTGAAGTGTACAATGGCTATTCCTCCAGCTCGTCCTATTCGCCCAACGGCGGAATTCTTTGGGTCAACGGCGACGTCAACCTTTCAGGAGGAACGTTCTCCGGCACCATTATTGCCACCGGCAATATTCATATCTCCGGACAGGTCGAACTGGCCCCTACCGACTGTGCATTTGCCGTGGCATCGCGGGATGGCGACATTCAGGTTGCCGGACAGGCCGAGCTGAACGGCCTGATCTATGCCAAGTCAGGCTCATTCCGGCACAACGGTGGCGGCGAGATCGCAGGACAGATCATCGTCAACGGTGATATCCATAAAGGCGGCAACTCGGACATTATGACTTCGTTTGCGAGCAATGTGCCTTCACCTCCCGGCGGCAGCACCACCACGGATCATATCGCTATCACGGCCTGGCAGAAGTAGTTCGTCTAAACGACCGTCAAGTTGACATGCAGATAAACCCGGTTTCGATTCAATCGAAGCCGGGGTTTTTTGTTCTATGCGAGTCGTCAGAAATGACATATGGAGCAGACGCAGTCTTTTGGAGCAGGCACTTTTCATCAATGCCGTTGTCAACGGGAAAAGTGTCTGACTGATGCACATTCCTTCATGACACCAGTAGCGCATTTCAATCTAAACTGCAGTCCCCTTAATGGAGGGTCGCTGTCC
>JABDQT010000317.1 GCA_013042165.1 Kiritimatiellales bacterium
GGACAGAGCCCGTCCCTCCACCACACCCTATTGCCTAGTGCCTTTTGCCTAATGCCTTCTCTCTCCCCAACTGAATGGACTGCGGTCTGGCTTTCGATGAAAGTTGCGCTGGGAGTTGCCCTCGTCACTACCATTCCGGCGGTGCTGATTGGCTGGCTGCTGGCACGGCGCGAGTTCCGCGGCAAAATTCTACTGGAAAGTCTGGTGCACGCGCCGCTGGTGGTACCGCCTGTGGTTATCGGCTATCTGCTGCTGATGGCCTTCGGCGCCAACGGGTGGATCGGAAAACATCTCGGGCTCCAGCTGGCCTTCACCTGGCAGGGTGCCGTACTGGCTTCGGCGATTGTGGCGCTCCCGCTGGCGGTGCGGTCAGTGCGGCTGGCCATATCGCTGGTGGACCGCAAGCTGGAAGAGACGGCGCTGACCCTGGGCCGCTCACCGGTCTGGACCTTTTTCCGCGTAACCCTGCCGCTCGCGTGGCCGGGTATTCTCGGCGGCATCCTGCTGGCCTTTTCGCGCAGCCTCGGCGAGTTCGGCGCGACCATCACCTTTGCCGGCAATATTGAGGGGGCAACCCAGACCCTGCCGCTGGCGATCTATTCCGCCCTGCAAGTACCCGGCGGCGAACAGGTTGCCATGCGCTTTACCCTGTTCTCGCTGGCCCTCTGCATGGCCTCGCTGTTGATCTCTGAAATGTTAACCCGAAAGGCGGCGATGAAGCATGCAGCTTAACATCGACATACTACATCGGCAGGGCGACTTTGTGCTGGATGCCCGTCTGCTCATCATGGACAGCGCCACGGGCATATTCGGCCATTCCGGATCGGGTAAAAGCACGCTGTTGCGCTGCATTGCCGGATTGGTTCGACCAAGCGTGGGCCATATCTCACTCGACGGTGAAACATTTTTCGACAGCGATCAGCGGGTCTGGGTGCCGCCATACAGGCGCAGGATCGGCATGGTATTTCAGGATCCCCGCCTCTTCCCCCACTGGACCGTTTGGAAAAACCTGAAGGCCGGTAAGAAAGGAGCACTGAAAAACCCGCCCTACACCGACCGACAGGTGATCCGGCTGCTGGAGATCGAGCCTCTGCTTGATCGTGCTGTGCAGGCTCTCTCTGGCGGCGAAAAGCAGAGGGTATCGCTCGCCCGCACCTTGCTGGCCCATCCTCGCCTGCTGTTAATGGATGAACCCCTCTCGGCCCTCGATGCTCGGCTGAAGGGACGGATTCTCCCCTTTCTTGACCGCATTCACAGCGAGCTCAACATCCCTTCGCTGATGGTCAGCCACGAGCTTACCGAGCTGCTGCACCTCAGCGACCGGATTGTTTTGATGAAAGATGGGCAGATCGCGAAGCACGGCACCCTGGCCGATGTGGTGCGCCATAATGAAATGGCGGACCTGATTCAGGAGAAAGATTTAAACGCTATTATCGGTCACCAGCTTCGCGGTGACCTTACCCAGGAGACTTCCACGGATGAACGTTCCCTATCTCATTGATACCACGCTGCGTGACGGCGAGCAGATGCCCGGTTGCGTGTTTTCTCGGGAGGAAAAACTGCGCATTGCATCCGCGGTGGCAGAAACCGGCATCGGCGAAATTGAAGCCGGTATTCCAGTGATGGGCCCGACGGAACAGCAGGACATCCAAGCTATTATTGCACTGAACCTGCCCTGCCGTATCACCGGCTGGTGCCGGGCCGCGCTTTCCGATCTCGATGCCGCCGAGACCGCCGGGCTTGATGCGGTCCATCTTTCATTTCCAATCTCCGATCATCATTTCCGGGCCCTGGGAAAGTCGAAAAACTGGGTGTTTCAAGCCTTGGAAAAGGTTTTGCCCGAAGCGCTGAAGCGCTTCGACTATGTCTCGGTCGGCGCACAGGACTCCGCCCGTGCCGACCGGTCCCAGCTGTTTGCTTTTGCCCGCCGCGTTCACGAATTGGGCGCCGACCGGCTCCGTATCGCCGACACCGTGGGAGTGCTGAATCCATTCCAGACGCAGGCGCTTTTTGAAGAACTGACCGCCGCTGTGCCGAAACTTGAACTGGCGTTCCATGGCCATAACGATCTGGGCATGGCCACAGCCAACACGCTGGCCGCCTTTGAAGGCGGTGCCGCAGCTGCGGATGTCACGGCGGCGGGCATCGGCGAGCGTGCCGGTAACGCGGCCCTGGAGCAGGTGGCCATGACGGTGCCGCGCCTTGGAATCGATACCCGCAAACTGAGCCCTTTGTGCGATATCGTTCTCCCGGCCGCAGACATGCAGGCACCACGGTGCTTTCCTATCATCGGAAAGAACATTTTCAGCCACGAGTCGGGGATTCATGTTCACGCCGTGCTGAATAATCGCACCGCCTACGAACCCTTTTCCGCAGCGGATATCGGGCGCACGGACTCCACACGTATAGTTCTTGGCGTCCATTCAGGCGAGGCCGCCCTGCGCCATGCGCTCCGCGAAATCGATATCGAACCCGGCCCCGAACCGCTGAGGTGGCTACTCGACCGAATTCGGAGTCATGCCTTGAAGACGAAGCGGACCATCGGTCTGCGAGACCTGAGATATTTTTACTATGAGTGAGTCAGAACCCTGTATGTGCCCCCATTGCGGATCACACCAGCTGGTCGCCCATCAGACTAGACGCCGCGTTTTCATTAATCATGACGGCGAGCGCATTCCCCTGCTGAGCGTGAACTTCAGTTTGACGCATCCCGTTATCGAGGAACAGAACATCACCTTTACCTGTTCCTGCTCATGGGCAGGGAGCAAAAGCGACCTGTTTCCGGAAACCTAGCCATACATTTTGGTACGCTAATTGCATCTATAGAGACGTGTGTGTTTTATCCATGC
>JABDQT010000318.1 GCA_013042165.1 Kiritimatiellales bacterium
TTCAAGCGCTTCCAGCAGGATTTTGTGATCGATGTCGCCGCGCAGTACTATGCGACCCTGCGCACGCGCGACCAGCTTGAGAACGAACGTAAAAACTACGAGAGCACCATCATGAACCGCGAGCAGACGGAGTCGTATGCGAAGGCCGGCCGCATTGCCGACTTCGAGGCGGCACAGGCGCGCCAGAGCGAACTCAATGCCGCGGATCGCTGGAGCCTGTCGCGGTCCAACTATCAGAAGGCTTTGGATGATTTCCGGTTTGAGCTCGCCCTGCCGATCGACCTGAATGTGGAGCCGGATCCGAATGAACTTCAACGGCTGTCGGAAAAAGGACTGGTGGAGCTCGATATTACCCTGGTTGAAGCCGTGTCGAGTGCGGTCTCGAACCGGCTCGACCTGATCAATCGCCGAAGACAGGTGGAGGACCGCAACCGCAAGCTGGAGATTGCGCAGCGGGCATTCCTGCCGGATCTCGATGTCAGCTACAAGGTCACCAAGGAGTTCGAGAGTGCGGGCACGACTGATGTGAGCCAGAACCTGGGGGTTGAGCTAAAGCTTCCGCTGGACTGGACGGAACGACGCAACGATTTCCGTATTGCCCAGATTAATCTTGAGCGCGAGATGCGGTCGCTGGTCGAAGAAGAGTCGAGTGTACAACGTGACGTGCGCGACCTATGGCGTAAGCTGGAGCGCAACCGGTCCGTCTACAAGAACCGCCTGCTCAGTGTACAGCTTTCGGAGCGGCGGGTGGAAAATACAACGCTGTTGCTGAAGCAAGGCAAGGCGCTGACCCGCGACCTGCTGGATGCCGAGGACGACCTGCTCAGCTCGCGCAATCAGGCGACGGCTGCGCTGGTGGACTATACGATCAACCGGTTGCGTTTCTGGGATGCAATCGAACGTTTTGAAATCGACCCAAAGGGAATGTGGTATGAACAACCGTATGGAAATGCTGAAGAACCTGTTGAAGCACCGTAGCGCGAAGATCGTTCTGGGGATCGTCGTGGCGGCGGTTCTGCTTCCGCTTCTGATGCCGGGCAGTGATGCCAACCGGATTGATCCGAACAATGCGCATATGTGCCGTGTGCAGCGAGGCGATCTGGTGGTGAGCATTCTGGAGTCCGGTGAGCTGCAGGCAAAAGACAACCGGGAAATCTCCAATGATGCCCATCGTGATGCAAAGATTATTTACATCGTCGAGGATGGTTCGACCGTTACCAACGGCCAGCTTCTTTTTGAGCTGGAATCAAGTCAGCTGATGGAACGGTATCTCGACCAGCAATCCGATGTGGCTGAAGCGGAGGCCAGCCTGCTGCAGGCTACGGAGCAGCTGGAAATCCTGAAGCTCAAGAATGCCACCGATCTGGAAAGCGCGACGCTTCGGGTTGCGCTGGCCAAGCTCGACCTTAAAAAATATGAGGAAGCCGAATTCCCCCAGATGAAACTAAAAGCGGAATCGGATATCATGCTGGCGGAAGAGGAGTTGAAAAAAGCGCGCAGCGAGCTCGCCGGCACACAGGAGCTCTTCGACAAAGGCTATTCCAACAAAAATGATTTGGATTCGGATCAGCTGGGGGTGCAGCGCAAAGAGATCGAGGTTCGGAACAAGACTACCGATTTGGATATCCTGATCAATTATACCGATGTAAAGCGTCGGAAGGAATTGAACAATGCCGTAGCCAATACCGAGTCGGCACTGGAGCGACTGAAAAAATCGATTGCGTCGGATGTCCAGAGCAAGGAGGCGCAGATCGAGTCCAAAAGCAAGCGTCTGGAAATCGAGAAGAACCAACTGATTACCCGCGAGGAGCAGTTTGCGAATACCAAGGTATATGCGGACTTCAAGGGCCAGGTGTTCTACCCGCAGGATCGGCGGGGCACCAAGATCGAGAAGGGGGCCGCCGTGAATCTCCGGCAGCGCATTCTATCGTATCCGGATTTGAGTTCGTGGAATCTGAAGGTGGGCATTCCGGAGGCTATGATCGACAAAGTGACAATTGGTCAGGATGCTGTGGCGGCACTCGAGGCCGTGCCCGGTTTGACGCTGCGCGGGCGCGTATCCAAGATCAGTGCTGTACCGGACTCGCAGAACTGGTTCAACTCGGGCGTCAAGACCTACACCATCATCGCGGATGTGACGACCGAGACCGATGCCCAGCTGAAACCGGGCATGACGGCGACCGTGGAGATTGTTACCGATCAGCTGCGCGATGTGCTCTATGTGCCGATTCAGGCGGTGGTCTCGAGCAAGGGCAAACATTATGTGTACGAAGTAAAGCGCGGACGCAAGCAACTGCGCGAAGTGTCGATCGGAAAATACAACACGCAGTATATTGAGATCGTCAAGGGCCTGAAGGAAGACGAGGAGCTGCTGCTGTATGCCGAGGTCGAACTGGAAGCGGACTCAAAGCTAACGAAAAGCCCGCTCTCCGAGGAAAGCCAGAACGCCGGTGATCAGGACTAAATATGAGCGATCCCATCGTCGAGTTGAGAGGGGCCGTGAAGGAATATGTGAACGGCTCGCTGCGGGTCACGGCCCTGCGCGGAATTGATCTGAAGATCGAATCCGGTGAGTATGCGGTGATCATGGGGGCATCCGGCTCGGGAAAATCGACTATGCTCAATCTGCTGGGATGTCTGGATCATCTTTCGGCCGGCGATTATCTGCTGGGCGGAGAGAATGTTTCAAATCTCGACGATGACGAACTCTCCGAGATCCGGTCGCGCCGGATCGGTTTCATCTTCCAGTCCTACAATCTGATTCCACAGCTCAATGTGCTCGAAAACATCGAGGTGCCGCTGTTCTACCAGGGAGTGCCGCAGTCCGAGGCGCGGTTAAAGGCCGAGGCTCTGGCCGCACGCATGGGACTGTCCGATCGTCTGAAGCACAAGCCGATGGAGCTGTCGGGCGGACAGCAGCAACGGGTGGCGATCGCCCGCTCTCTGGTGTGCGATCCGCTCCTGATGCTGGCCGACGAACCTACCGGCAAGCTCGATTCCAAAACGGGCCATGAGATCCTGGAACTGATCGATGAACTGCATGCCGAAGGAAAAACCATTGTCATGGTAACGCATGACGACGATCTCGCGCATCGCGCACAGCGTATTATCCGCTTTCGAGATGGCGAGATCATTGCCAACGAATGGAATGGAGTGCCAGCCGCATGAGGTCGATGAGTCCAGAGCGGATGATCAAGCTGGCGATCAAGAACCTGAGCCAGTACAAACTGCGCGCGGGACTGACGATGCTGGGCATCATTTTCGGAGTCTGCTCGGTGGTGGCCATGCTCAGCGTGGGCGAGGGCGCCAACCGTGAAATCCAGGAAAAAATCCAACGCATGGGCAGTCAGAATATCCTGCTGCGGAGTGTAAAGGTTCCTCAGAACGACAATGCAGGGGGAGGCTCCCGAAGAACCATGATTGCCTCCTATGGATTGACCTACGCCGATGCGGAGGACCTTTCGCGCTTTGTTCCCAACCTGCAGGCCAGCACACCCATGAAACGACTGCGCTTTATGGCGCATTTCAAGGCGCGTAAGCTTCAGACGGATGTGATTGCCACTACCCCATGGCTGCTGCGGGTGCAGAATTATCGCATGGTGCGCGGCCGTTTTCTTACGAGTGCCGACATGGAGTTTGGAACGCCGGTGTGCGTGATTGGCACGCGCCTCGCACGCCTGCTCTTTTCCGGCTACGATCCGATCGGGCAGACGCTGTATATCGATTCGGATGCCTATACCGTGGTGGGCATCATCGGCGACATTGCCCAATCCGAGCTGCCGGTTGAAAACGAGCTGTGGCTGGATGGGGAAAACCAGAATGTCTATATTCCCCTGCGCACCTATCTGCAACGGCGCGGTGACTTGTTCACACAATGGACGGAGGGGGGCGGTACCTTTGAAAAGATTGAACTGCACGAACTGATTCTGACGATCGATAAGCAGGAAAATGTCGTGCGCGCAGTGGATGCCGTTCGACGCGTGCTCAGGAATAATCATCCGAAAGAAGACTATAGCATTGTAGTGCCTTTGGAGTTGATCCGCCAGGCGCGCGAAACCCGCCGCCTGTTCAATATCGTGCTTGGATCTATTGCCGCGATCTCGTTGATCGTGGGCGGCATCGGCATCATGAATATCATGCTGGCCACCGTTAGCGAGCGCACACGCGAGATCGGCATCCGCCGTGCGCTGGGTGCACGGCGCATCGATATTGTGCTGCAGTTCCTCATGGAAACGCTGATTCTGTCC
>JABDQT010000319.1 GCA_013042165.1 Kiritimatiellales bacterium
AGTTAGGATGCATGGATAAAGAGCATGTGCAAAGTAAAATGACACCGAAAGAAAAGGTGTTCCGGAGCAAGTGCTCCGAAAGGCTAAACAAATTCGGGGTCTCGGGAGGCAATGCCCGTGATCCGCTCAGACGGTTTTCCAGACGCACCACCATTGGCGTTCGGTTTTGTCGATGGCATCGCGGCTCATGCGCTCGAGCACGGCATTGAATTCATCGAGCCGAAAGCAGGCGACCCCTTTTTTGCGATAGATACGGTTGGCTTCGATCAGCACACCGATATGCTTCTGATGCCGCGACAGTCGTTTGACGCGCCTCCTCAGGCTTCCAAACAGCGAGCCGTACTGATGGACGATCTGGTGAAGCGTCTTGATATCGCAGAGGCAGGTGCCGCACGCCTCGCATTGCTGGATGCGGATGCGCCCGTGTGCATAGGTGGGTTTGGGTGCCGTGTTGCCGCAATCCACGCACTCAAAACCCGCTTCAATCTCGGGCGTTCCGCCGGCGTGAATACATGCGGCAAGCGATTTGCGGAAGGGCGACTGCGCGGCGGTGTAGCCCAGCAGGCGATACATCCAGCGGTAGGCTCCCTTTAGAATGAGATAGAGTCCGGGAAGCAGGAACCAGTAGCTGACGAAGATGTCGTAGAGCGCATGCACCACGCTGGCGGCCAGATAGGCCGCGGCCAGCACGCCCCAGCCGCCTTTGAAGCGCGTGGCCCAGAAAAAGGCGAGGCCCATGAACATGCTGAACGCAATATGCATCGGGGTGCAGATGATCAGGCGGATGGCAATGAGGAAGGTGACGGATGTGTGGGCCTGCGCATAAAAATAGTTTTCGATCAGCGAGAATCCCAGGGCAACGCAGGCGATGTAGATGGGGCCATCGGTCGGTTCATTCATCTCGTTGCGGATGAGCGGCCAGCAGAGGAAGAGCGCGGCCAGTTTTCCGAGTTCTTCGACAAAGCCGACATACAGGTAGGAGAAGGGCAGGCCGTCACGGATCCGGACGCCCGACTCGCCGAGTACGCGGTATAGAAACAGGGAGAGTATGATCGACACGAGGCCGCCCCAGACGGTCACCGCCGCCATTTTCAGAAAAGGTTCCTGTTCGTGGACATCGTATTTGCGCAGGTGCCGGATGCTGAGCAATCCGAACAGGAACGATAGGATGAGCAGGGTCAGCTTAAACATGGCTTATGCATAGCATGGCCGGATGCACATTCCAAGAGCGGGAAACTCTTCGATTCGTTTTCCAAATTTCGAGGGAAAGGCATAGTGTCGGGTTTATGGATTCGGCAGATACGCGTGACTACAGCGCAGGCGAAGAGCTGGCCCACTCCATATCGCACGGCATCGGCGCGGTGATGGGGATCGTCGTGCTTGTGCTGCTGGTTGTTTTTTCCGCCCTGCGCAAGGGGGCCTGGGAGGTGGTCAGTTGCTCCGTGTACGGCGCAACGTTCATCATGCTGTACCTTGCCTCCACGCTGTACCACGCGGCGCATCATCCACGTACTAAGAGGATCCTGAAAGTGATCGACCATTCCTCCATCTACCTGCTGATTGCGGGCACCTACACCCCGTATGCGCTGGCCCCTCTGCGCGGCGCACTTGGCTGGACTATCTTCGGTGCGATCTGGGGCAGCGCGCTGCTGGGGATCCTTTTCAAGGTGTTCTTTACGGGGCGCTATAAGGTGGTGTCGCTGCTGAGCTATCTCTTCATGGGCTGGTTCTGCGCGGTCGCCATCAAGCCGCTCTATCGCGAGCTCAATACGACCGGGTTTGTATTCCTTGCGGTGGGCGGCCTCTGCTATACGGTCGGCACCGTCTTCTACGCATCGAAATCGCTGAAATGGTCGCATGCCGTATGGCACCTTTTCGTCCTTTCGGGAAGTCTCTGCCACTTTTTCAGCATCCTCTTCGGAATCGCATTGTAATCCGGAATCGGGACAGGTAGAAATTCAGGATTCGTTTTAAACTCAAGGGAGATCGACAATGGATGTGAAGATTAAGCGCGCTTTGCTCAGTGTGTCCGACAAGGCCGGAATTATTGATTTTGCAAGGAATCTGCAGGAAATGGGTGTGGAACTGCTTTCCACAGGCGGGACGGCCCGCGCCATA
>JABDQT010000320.1 GCA_013042165.1 Kiritimatiellales bacterium
GCCCGGATGGGATGGTTCTCCTCGGATCGTTCCATTCAGGATTACTGCGACGATATCTGGCATCTGGAACGAACTCCGGTCGACCTGACCGAGGACATTGTCTAGGAAGTTGCAGGAAACACCTGATCCGCTGCGATCAGGCACCGGAAGGGCAAGGCGCGCCGCAAGGTGCGCCTTCTTTGTGGAACAGCCTATGTGCTTTTGCCGTTTTTCAGATCAGCAATGCGCTGCATAATCAGGGCAGCGTGCTTTTCATAGGCCTCGCGCCCGGAACCGAGCGCCTGAAAATCTTCCTGGGTGATCGGCTTGCCATACGTGACATTCACTTTGACGGGCTTGATCCATTTCGACCCTTTTGGATGCGCCTTGAAGGTGCCGTCGATGTAGGCGGGAACAACCACGCAACCCGATTTTTCAATGATGAACCCGATGCCGCCCTTGGCTTCCTGCAGTTCGCCGTCTTCCGTCCGTGTTCCCTCCGGGAACATGGAGACCGCCTTGCCTTCCTTGAGCGCCTTGATGGTCAGCTTCAACGCTTTCATGTCGCCCGTGCCGCGGGATACAGGAATGCAGCCGACCTTGTCCATCCACCACTTTCCAAAGCGGGAGTTCCACAAGGTATCGCGCGCCATGAAATGAACCGGCCGGCCCCGGTAGCCGACGCCGACCACGGGCGGATCCAGAAAACTTGCATGGTTCGAAGCAATCAACACCCCGCCCCGTTCAGGAATATTTTCAACGCCGTTGATGCGCAGCCGATGCCAGATCAACAGAAACATTTTAAAAACACGCGTCGAGGCCTGATATACGCGCATGTCGGCCATCACTTCGTGCTTACCCGTATCAGTCATGAGTTCCCTTTCACCGCACCTACAATCGTTTCAATCACTTCATCAAGCGTCATGGAGGTGCTGTCAATTTTATGCGCACCCGGTGCAACCACAAGCGGGTCGGTTTTTCGCGTCGAGTCAATCTGATCGCGTTTCTTCAGGCTCTCCATCACCTCGTGTGCCTTTTCATCCTCGCCGGCGGCAACCAGTTCCCGGTAGCGGCGCATGGCCCGCTCTTCCGGATCGGCATCGAGATAAAATTTGTAGGGTGAGTCGGGGAATACCACACTTCCGATGTCGCGCCCCTCCATCACCAGCGATCCAAAGTTTTTCAGTGTGCGGAGGCTCTCCACGACAAATGTACGAACCTCGGGAATCACGGCCACATCGGCAACGGCTTCACGGACATCCTTTTCGCGCAGCTCCTGCACCGGAACATCGCCGTCAATCGAAAAAATGGCCGCGCCATCCTGCACAAAAAAATGCCAGTCTGCCGCATGCATTGCATCAACCACGGCCTTTGCATCCTGCGGATCAGCGCCCTTGCGGATGGCTTGCCAGGTCACGCCGCGGTATAGCGCTCCCGAGTCCACATAGATAAAACCCAGTTCCGCCGCCACGCCCTTGGAAACCGATGACTTGCCCGAGGCCGAAGGACCATCCACTGCGATTGTCTTAACCTGTTCCAACACTATGTCACCTTTCCGCCCAGTTGTTCCATGTGGCGCCAAAAATCAGGATACGACGTATCCACGCATCCTACATTATCAATCGTTACCGCCGCGTCGCTGAAGCTGTTCAGAACAGCCATCGACATGGCAATCCGGTGATCGCCTTTACTATTGAGTGCAACGGAGGGGGTCTTCAGCAAAGCAGGACCGGAGACAATCATTCCATCCTCTGTCTCCTCCACTTCGACGCCGAACAAACGAAGGTTCATGACCATCTCCGCAATGCGGTCGGATTCCTTGACACGCAGCTCGGCAGCATCGCGAATTTCGGTTTTCCCCTCAGCCAGCGCTCCCGCTACAGCGATAATCGGCAGTTCATCAATCAGGTTGGGTATTTCGTCGCCCTCGATCACGGTACCTTTCAGCACGGCTCCGCGCACCTTGATGGTGCCATAGGGGTCGCCGGTTGCATCGGTAACGGTCGTCTCGATGTCGGCACCCATCCGCCGCATGACATCCAGCAATGCGGTACGCCGGGCATTCAGGCCCACGTTTTCGATCAGCAGTTCCGCGCCGGGTCGTGCGGCAACCGCGACGATCCAGAATGCAGCCGAAGAAAAATCACCGGGTACGGTAAAATCCCGCGCATTGAAACGCGGTCCTTTTGGACCAAAGCCTTTGAGCGAAACTTCAAGCCCGTTTATTTCGACTGGAATCCCGAGCGACTGAAACAGTCTTTCCGTGTGGTCGCGCGTCGGTCGCGGTTCAATGACTGTTGTTTTTCCTTCGGCATAAAGGCCGGCCAGCAGAATGCAGGATTTAACCTGGGCGGATGCCATCGGCAGCAGATAGCCGATACCTTTGAGGTTGCCGCCGGCGATCATCATGGGCAGTGTGCCCCGCTTTCCCGTCAGACCAATGCTCGCCCCCATCAACTCGAGCGGCTGGCGTATCCGGCCCATCGGACGGGAGGACAGCGAATCGTCGCCGATCATTGCGACTTCGATTCCCGCCCCGGCCACAAGGCCGGCCAGCAGTCGGGTGCCGGTTCCGGAATTGCCCATGTCGAGGGGTTCGTCCGGCTGCTGCAGCCGTCCGGCCACGCCGGTGATGTAAAGCGCATCATCGCGGAACTCCGCCTTGGCGCCCATCTGCTCCATCGCGCTCAAGGTGCTGCGCGCATCCTCGCCATTCAGATAGCCCGTCACCTTCGACGTACCGTCCGCCAATGACGCCAAAATAGCGACTCGTTGAGAGATGCTTTTGTCGCCGGGCACGTTCACGGTGCCACCCAGACGGGCTGGAAAAACGGTTTTTGAACTCATTATTTAAGAAAGCGGTTAAATTTTAGAATTTGGTTGCGATCATCAGCGGCCTCTTCGAGCCATTTGCGGATATCATTGCCCTTGCCTTCGCGCAGGATCGCAATCAGACCCTGAAGCTCTT
Organism: Kiritimatiellales bacterium; assembly: GCA_013042165.1. Lineage (GTDB taxonomy): Bacteria > Verrucomicrobiota > Kiritimatiellia > Kiritimatiellales > Pontiellaceae > Pontiella. Next base: position 2,948 of record JABDQT010000320.1, read on the forward strand.
CGTGAAAACGATCCAGCTCGGCTTCGAGCGCACTGCGATTGGTATCGATGATGTCGATCCACATATCCGCCGATCCCGATGCCACCCGAGTGGTATCCTTGAAACCGGTTCCGCAGAAATCGGCCTTGGCGGCCGGATCACCATTGGCCACCGAACGCGCCAGGGCTGCGGCAATCATGTGCGGCAGATGGCTGGTCGAGGCCAGCATCGCATCGTGGGCCTCGGGTGACATTTCCACCACGTCCGATCCGGCGCTTTTCCAGAGATTGATCACGGCTTGCTGGGCTTCCATCGAAGTGTTCTCAGATGGGCAAACCACGGTCAACCGGCCTTCATACAAATCCGGGTTCCCTGCCTCAAAACCGGTTTTTTCGGAGCCGGCGATCGGATGGGAACCGATAAAACATGCGGTGGAATCCTTGAAAAGAGGCGCCATGGTGTTCAGCAGTTCAGATTTGGTGCTGCCGACATCCGTTACAACCGCACCGGGCTTGAGAGCCGGAACAATCTCCCCGGCCAGCTTGGCAATCGTCCAGATAGGCACGCAGATGACCGAAATATCAGCCGTACGCACAGCATCGGATGGTTCTGAAAAAACGTCGTCAACCATGCCCGATTCAATAGCTTGCTGACGGGTTTCCTCCCGTCGGGCATAGCCGAGAATACGCCCGGAAAATC
>JABDQT010000327.1 GCA_013042165.1 Kiritimatiellales bacterium
GTTACGAAGATCTCCTCCTTCGGTGCCTTCGTGGAAATCGAGGAAGGCATTGATGGCCTCGTGCACATCAGCCAGATCTCGGACGAGCACATCGAACGCGTCAAGGACGTCATGAACGTCGGCGATAAAATCGAAGCACGTGTCGTCAAGGTTGATCCGGTCGAGCACCGCATCGGTCTCAGCGTCAAGGCGGCCAAGGTCGACGATGCCGACTTTGAAGTACGCGAAGAGATGCTCGAAGGCCTTCAGCCGGGCGCCGAACTGGTGAACCTGGCCGGTGCATTTGACAACGCCTTCGGCGATCAGCTCGAAGAGTGGCATCCGGGTGACCCCGTAAAAACCGAAGCTCCGGCCGAGGAGAATACGGAAGAATCCGACGAAGAGAAGAAGAGCGAGTAAGCTCCGCTTCTCCGGCAAAAAGCCTGCCCGATTACCGGGCGGGTTTTTTTGTGACTTTCTCGCTCTAATATGGCTAGATGTGCGTTTTCTTGCAGAGAGCCGGATCGTAATCGCCCTCGGATTTCCCTTCGAGTACGAGTTCGAGAACGAGGAGGACGAATTGGTTTTCATAAACCAAGATTTGGTAAATATATGACTATTGAAGAACAACTTGATTTCCTTTCGTCGCGCGCTGTTGATTTCATCAATCGCGAGGATCTGAAGAAGAAGCTTGAAAAGGCGGAATCGGAAGGGCGCAAGTTGCGCATCAAATATGGCGCCGATCCGTCGGCCCCCGACATTCATCTCGGCCATGTGGTCGGGCTCAACAAGCTGCGCGAATTCCAGGATGCCGGTCATACGGTGGTCTTCATCATCGGCGACTTTACCGGCATGATCGGCGATCCGTCCGGGCGTTCGCAGACCCGCAAGCCGCTGACCCGCGAGCAGGTTGAAGCCAATGCCCGATCTTATCAGGAACAGATCTTCAAGATTCTGGATCGGGGTAAGACCGAAATCCGGTTCAACTCCGAGTGGTGCGGGAAAATGAAGTTTGATGACGTCATCCGGCTCTCCGCCCATGTGACCGTGGCGCAGATGCTGGCACGCGACGACTTTTCAAAGCGCTATGCCGCGAATCAGCCGATCTCGATGGTTGAGTTTCTCTACCCGCTTGTGCAGGCCTACGATTCCGTGATGGTACATGCCGACCTCGAGCTGGGCGGCACCGACCAACTCTTCAATCTGCTGCTCGGACGCGAGCTGCAGAAGGTGATGGGCCAGGAGCCGCAGTGCGTCATGACGCTCCCGCTGATCGAGGGGCTCGACGGCGTCCAGAAGATGAGCAAAAGCCTCAACAACTATGTCGGCGTCGACGAAGCACCGCGCGATATGTACGGCAAGCTCATGAGCGTCCCCGACGACCTGATGTGGAAATATTTTGAATACATCCTCTGCTGGCCGCAGGAAAGGGTGCGGGACGTGCATGGAAAGGTCGCTTCCGGCGAGCTGCATCCGCGTGCCGTCAAGGATATGCTCGGGCAGGAGGTGGTGGCCCGTTTCGTCGGTGAAGACGAGGCCAAGGCTGCCTCGGAAGAATTTACGCGCGTTTTTGCGCAGAAGGAACTGCCGGACGAGATTCCGGAAGTGGTCGTGCCCGCCGGGGAGATCGGTCTGCTCAGTCTGATGGTGCAGGCCGGACTCGCGAAGAGCAACGGCGAGGCGCGGCGCCTGATTAAGCAGGGCGCGGTGAAGATCAACGACGAAAAAGCCAGCGACGAGCGCGCGCAGATCAACCCGGAAGAGGGCATGATCATCCGCTCGGGCAAGCGCGGCTTTGCGAAAGTAGTTATTAAATAATACTGCTTATTGCGTATTACGTATTGCGATGCCTGTGGCGGGCTAAACCTGATGATACGCAATACGCAATACGCAATACGCAATACGCAATACGCAATACGCAAAACGGAGAATTGAGAGATGGCCGGACATAGTAAGTGGGCGAACATTAAGCATAAAAAGGGAAAGGCCGATGCCGCACGCGGCAAGGTATTCAGCAAGCTCGCCAAGGAAATCATGGTGGCAGCTGCCGGTGGCGGCGGAAACGTGGACGACAACATCACGCTGCGTGCGCTGGTGCAGAAGGCCAAAGGCGTCAGCATGCCCAAGGATAATATTGAGCGTGCCATCCAAAAGGGCACCGGTGAGCTCGAAGGCGGCCAGCTCGAAGAGGGCTCGTATGAAGGCTATGCCGCCGGCGGTATCGCCGTGGTAGTGAAAGTCCTGACCGATAACAAAAACCGCTCGGTCGCCGAAGTACGGCATGCGTTCACCAAGGCGGGGGCCAGCATGGCCGATCAGGGTGCGGTGAGCCGCATGTTCCAACGCAAGGGGCAGATCTTCATTGATAAGGATATGACCGACGAGGAAACCCTGATGATGCTCGTGCTCGAAGCCGGGGCGGAAGATTTGAAGACCGATGGGGAACAGTTCGAGGTCATTACCGAGCCCAATGATTTTGATATGGTTTCCGATGCGATTACAAAAGCCGGCATCGATATGGCCGAGTCGGATATCACGCTGATACCTGACATGCTTACGGAAGTCACTGATCTGGGACAGGCGCAGTCGATCATGAAGTTTGTCGATGCTCTGGAAGCACTGGACGATGTTCAGGACGTTTATACCAACTTCGACATATCCGACGAAATCGCCGCACAGCTCGAGGCGGAGTAACGGGCATTGAAATGGCCATTAAGCCCGTCAGGATTCTCGGCATCGACACCTCCCTGCGCTCGACGGGTGTAGGGATCATCGAGGCGAAGGGATCCGAATTAAGGGCGGTGGCTTATGGCCGGATTCGCAACAAGCCCGGTGAACCGCACTCGAAGTGTCTCGAGAATATCTTCGACTCGATTACTTCGCTGATCAAGGAGCATGCCCCCGATTGCGCGGCAATTGAAGGGGCGTTTTTTGCGAAGAACGCCAAGACGGCCATGGTGTTGGGGCAGGCGCGCGGAGCAGCCATTACCGCATGCGCCAGGCAGGGGTTGGATATCACCGAGCATTCACCGCGCAAGGTAAAGCAGTCGGTGGTCGGAAGCGGTTCCGCACAGAAGGATCAGGTGGCGAAGATGGTAGTGCGGCTGCTCAATCTGGACGAGCCGCCGCAGGAGGATGCCGCCGATGCGCTGGCGATCGCCATCTGCCACCATCACCAGCTTTCACTGCCCGAAGAGCTCCGCGCCAAAAGAATATAGATGCGTACTGCGTATTACGTATTGCATTGCCTGTGGTAGGCAGAAGCATTTACGCAATACGCAATACGCAATACGCAATACGCAATACGCAATACGCAATACGCAATACGCAATACGCTTCCTACCAGTTTTCGCCGAGCACTTCGAAATGCGCCTGCGGATGGGCGCAGGCCGGGCACATACCGGGGGCTTCCTCGGCCTCGTGGATGTAGCCGCAGTTGCGGCAGCGCCACATAACTTTTCCATCCTTCTTAAAGACCTTGCCTTCGTTCAGGTTTTTCAGGAGGTTCCGGTAGCGCTTCTCATGCTGTTTTTCGGCGATGGATATTTTATCAAAAACCACGGCCACGGCTTCAAATCCCTCTTCGCGGGCCTTGGCGGCAAAAGCCGGATAGAGCTCCGTCCACTCCTCGTGTTCACCACCCGCGGCAGCTTCGAGGTTTTCGGCGGTGGTGTCGACTGCGCCGGCCGGGAAGCTGGCGGTAATTTCAACGCACCCGCCGTCAAGAAAGCTGAAGAAGCGCTTGGCGTGTTCTTTTTCCTGATCCGCGGTTTCCGCAAAAATATCGGAGATCTGGACGAGCCCTTCCTTTTTGGCCTTGCTCGCGAAATAGGTATAGCGGTTGCGAGCCTGCGATTCGCCCGCGAAGGCTTTCAGCAGGTTCTTTTCGGTTTCGGTTCCCTTGATGTCCGGCATGGTGTCGCTCCTGGTGTTTAATCCGTAAAGAAAGACAGCATATTCAAATGTCGGGATTTCCAAAGCCCGGAAGCAGCCTGCGCAAAACATTAGACCGCGTCTAAATAAAAAAGGGCAGGTCGGATGACCTGCCCGCTGTGGTATCGGCATCGCCGAGATGCAAGCGCCGGTTAGTGCTCGACGATCACCTTGCCGCCCTTGACCTGGCCGATGTCGGCGAGCAGTTCGCCAAACCAGGGCTCGTCGATGTTGAACGGCTTACCGCCGGCGATGCGCGGGAATTCGATGGCACGCAGTTCGTCATTCTGATCCTCGTCGTGACCGACTACGCCGCCGATGCCGGCCTGTGCGGCTTCAACGGCTTTGTCGGCGCATTCCTTGATGAGCTTGAGGTCGGCTTCGTTCGACGCGGCGGCGCGGGCGAAGTAGCCGGACTTCTGGATAAGGACCTTTTCGGCGCCGAGCAACCTGGCAAACTGTTTTCCGAACCATGCGCCCGGATTTACGGCGTCGAGCTTAACGTGTCCGAACGCATCGCGCGGAACTGCTTCACCGGCTGCTTCCATCTCCTTGATGATTGCTTCAACGCCTGCGCCTTCGGAAATGAAGATGTTGACGTTGTCGACGGTGTCCATGACCTTGCCGAGGCGCTCGGCTTCGGCGGCGATATCGATTTCCATTTCGGGAACGAAGATGGCATGTACATCCTTGCGCTCCTTCGAGAGGCCGATCTTAGGCAGGAAATCGAGCTCTTCGAGATTTTCATGATAGACCTTGGCGGTGTAGGCCGTGAGCCAGCCGCAGTTGCGGCCCATGACTTCGTGAATGATCAGCATGCGCGGGTTGGCATTGTGCTCGGACACGACGTTTTTGAAATAGTTCGCGCCCTCTTCGGCCGCGGTCCATGCGCCGAGGGATTGTTTGATCGGGAAGACATCGTTGTCGATGGTCTTCGGCAACCCGACCACGACCAGCTGATAGTTGTTTTCGGCGAGGTAGGCCGCGAGGTCGGCGGCGGTGGTGTTGGTATCGTCGCCGCCGATGGTGTGGAGGACTTCGACGCCATCCTTGACCAGCTGGTTGGCAGCCACTTCCAGCGGGTTTTCACCTTCCTTGACCAATCCGCGCTTTTCGCAGTCCTTGACGTTGGTGAGCTTGACGCGGCTGTTGCCGATCGGGCTGCCGCCGTGTTTGTAAAGGACGGCCGCATTCTCACGGATCTCGGGCGTGATCCGGATGGATTCACCGAGCAGAAGACCCTTATATCCGCCGACATAGGCGATGATTTCAGTGTCTGGGGAGACTTCGGTATAGCGCTCAATCAGGCGGCCGATCGCAGTCGAGAGACAGGGCGCGAGACCCCCGGCGGTCAGCAGGGCAACTTTCTTTACAGCCATGATTTCCCTTTCGGTTTTTTTGCGGTTGAAAATGAGTGGCCCATGATGGAATCCGGCGGGTAAAACTCAAGCGCGAAATCGGACAATCAGCTCAGCGCGCAGGGAACCGCAAGTCTGTTCAGTCAAAGCAGATGTGCAAGACCTTGATGCGATCGTGTACCGGTGCTTGCCGAAAAATCGCCAAACATCAGCGATCTCATGGACAGGCTTCAGGCCAATATATAATACGAGTACTTATAATAATGGTATTGCCTTTTGAGTGTAGTAGAGCCATATTAAGAATTATCAATAAACAAAAGTATTATAAGTTATTGGGTGGCAAGAGGCAGTACAAACACCCGTTAAATCAGGAGAAGGTGTTAATATGACCGAGTGTGTTGCAGTGGAAATAAGACAAAAGCGATCATTTAAGTACTCAACCATGTTCGATTTAAGCCCTCAACGGCAGGCCATAGTATCGGTTCTTCTGATGGCCGTGATCCCTTCTCTGACCTCCTTTTACCTCGGTCATGAAGCGGCCGGAGAAAACATCAGCTTTCCCTTTTCCTGCGCTTTGGCAGTCGGCATGACTGCACTGATTGCATATGCCGGATTCAACATCATTAAAAAATACCCCGACAATATTTCACAGTTGAATCGGTATATCGGAGAGCTGACATCGGGAAATCTACCCGAGCGTATTTCTCTGCTCAAGACGGAGGAATGCAGTGACCTGAAGTACATCGAAAAGAGCTTCAACCAGCTGTTGGAGGACGTGATCAAGGCGGAACATCACCGCGCAATGGTCGAAAGCCTTTCGGTTCTGTGCACCAGATTAAGTGAGCCCGCGCAGGAAGTTGACCGATATCTTCATGTATTGGAAAGACACATTCAGGAAGATGCAGACATCCAGATCGTTCGTGAATGCCTCAAGGATATTGCAGTAGTCAACAGCACCATCAATAAGATCTTTTCTTCGAAGGAGTTCAAGGAGGCCGGCCTGCATCCCCAGAGATCAGGCATTCAAGCGGCAAGGCGCCTTTCGAGCAGTGAATTTGCCCAGTTGATCGGATTGGCCGTTTCCTGCCCCTTTACTAAAGATGAGGCGGATTGCCCGCTCGGCGAGATAAGACGCATGCCATTGAAGAAACGTTTAAATTCAATACACGACCTCTCCGATGAAGAGGCTCGAAGGATCATTGCCCAGCATTGTACATGCAGCGAAATGAAGGAATTGGCTGAGTAAAAGGCGCTAGTACTTTTTGCTAGATAAATAACCTTTCTGGAGCCGCTCAATCGCGGTAGACATAAGGGCGTGTATTTGCAAGTGGGGGTACTCTTGAATCACACCGATTTTAAACAGCGTTTGCGAGCCGGGCTCGTATTGACAGGACTCTTGGAAGTTCTCCTGTTTGCATCCCTGCTCTACTCTCGATCGCGCCATGAGGACGGTCTGGGTGGTGAGCATACGATTGAGCTGATCCGGGCGATGCTTGGAATCATGGCGTTGATCTGGCTCGCCCTGCTTG
>JABDQT010000329.1 GCA_013042165.1 Kiritimatiellales bacterium
CGAAGGTAATCCTATTCTGGAGTATTGCAGGAATGATCGGGTTTTGGTTGGCGTTTGGTAAATACTCGTTGCTGTACAAACTGTTCTTTCAACTGCCTCTCGTGAGCAATATCCGCGCGCCGATTAAATTTCTCGACAACTTTCAGATCTGCCTCGGCATTGTTTCAGCCTACGGACTGGATCGCTTGCTGGCCGAGCGGAAATCCGGCAGAAGCACCAAGGCGCTTTGGCTAGGCAGTGCAGTGTCGGGTGTCCTGCTGCTGCTGGCCTGCCTGAAAGTGCTGGTTTTTCCCGCCTCTCGCAAGGCGGCATTTGCCGGCATGGGTTTTGAGCGGTTTGCGGATGTGATGGTGCAAAATATGGCGCAAGCCTGGTTCCATGCCGCCTTGCTGGCTTTTCTCTGCGGAGCATTGGTCTTTGTGGCGTGGAAGGGGTTGAAGCAGGCCAAATGGATCGGGCTTGCATTCCTCATCGTGTTGACCGGGGATAGCCTGCTGTTGACCTCGCACTATTTCCGTGCAAATGACCTTGCCGGTCTCAAGCAGGGCAACGCGGTGACCAATTTCCTGAAGCAGAACCAGGGTAGCGAGCGCACCTTTTTTGTGGACCAAAGCGGCATCTATAACCAGTGGCTGGCTTCCGACGGGCCCTATCATGGATTAAATCTTTTTAATATCTGGCAGATGCCGCGCATGCCGGTGGACTATAACGAATATCTCGGCACCGTTGGCCGCAATCAGGTACGTTTATGGGAGCTGACGGCGGTGAAGTATGTGGCTGCCCCCGCTCAGATCCTGCAGCAACTGCAACAGAACCCCACGCTTGGCCAATTGCTCCGGCCGGCATTGAACTATCAGGTTCCAACCGCTCAAGGTATGCGTCCGGATGTGCTGCTCGAGTTCACGGGAGCCATTCCCCGGCTCGCGCTTTTCAGCGGCTGGGAGAGTGTTCCCTTGGACCAGCAGTGCCATCGTTTGGCTGACGCCGGGCATAATCCCCGCAATACCGTCCTGCTCGATCCAGCATATGATTTTGGAAATCAAACCGGAGGGAGTGCTTTCCAGCGTCTGAACGCCGATGAAGTCGGCCGATCAGTTACGGTTTCGGTTAGTGCACAAGAGCGTTCAATTGTCCGGTTTTCTCAATATTTTCAGCCGACGTGGCGGGCGTTCGTGGATGGTAAGCCGACGAAAATATTGCGAGTCGATTATCTTTGCATGGGAGTGGCCGTCGAGCCCGGAGAGCACATCGTAGAGTTTCGGTGTGCCGGAGGCGGAGTGAAGGTCGCGTTTCTGACAGGGGCCTTATCCGTATCGCTGGTGCTGGGCGTCCTGTTGATTTTTTCAAGGAGCCGGGGTGCTGAAGCATGAAGCTTTCCATTGTTATTCCTGCCCATAACGAAGAGCTCCGCTTGCCATCGGTGTTGGAGGCCTATGCCCGTTTATTTGCCGACAACATGGGGGACGATGCGGAGTTGCTGGTGGTCGTCAACGGGTCCTCGGATAATACGTTTTGCGAGGCGGATAAAATTGCTGCGTGCCACTCCAATGTCAGAGTGATTGATGAGTCACGCCAGATTGGCAAAGGCGGTGCAGTTATTCTCGGGGTTAAGCAGGCAGTTGGCGAGTGGATCGGTTTCGTTGATGCCGATGGGGCTACTTCGCCTGATGAGTTCCATCGTTTGTTTTCGGTCGCGCAGAATGCGGATGGAGTGATTGCATCGCGGTGGAAGGCGGGGGCGGATGTCACCATTCCGCAAAGGGCGCTGCGTTTGCTTTCTTCCAGGTTGTTTAACGGACTTACCAGAGGGTTGCTGGGTCTCAAATACAAAGACACGCAGTGCGGGGCTAAAATTTTCAAGGCGGAAGCATGGAAAGCGATCTTGCCGGAAATTGGAACCACCCGCTTCGCGTTTGATGTGGATCTCCTGTTTCATTTGAAGCGCTTCAAGTACGATGTGCTTGAAGAGCCAACCGTCTGGAAAGATGTCGAGGGCTCGAAAGTGAGCTTCATTAGCTCCTCATTCGATATGTTTTGTGCAGTGCTTCGAATGAGGCTGGTGCATTCACCCTTCCTCTTTCTTGTCAGGCTTTATGATCGGATCTTTTCAAAGATCGTGGAATACCTGCGGCGGGACGAACTTTTCTGCCATGCCATGGTGTTGTTCATGGCCTCGTTGGTCGTGCATGTGTGCAATATCGGCTACCAGATGATCGTCAGTCGTGCACTCTCCAAAAGCGAGTATGCGTTGTTGGCGACCTTTCTCTCGCTTTTCGCCATTGTGATCCGGCCGTTAGGAACACTGGCAACCGCCATCGTTCACTATACGAGCCTGCTGGTAAAGGAAGGCCGGCCGGGTGCTGTAAAGCGGCTGGTGATAAAATGGGGGATGCTCACAGGTATTCCAGCGCTGATGCTGTCCATGATATGCATTATATTCGCAAAGCACATCGCCGGATTCTTTAATCTGGAGCGCGTGGCACCGGTGGTGGTTTCAGCAATCGCCTTGCCTGTCTTGTTCCTCACTCCGGTTGTCAGCGGCGCGCTTCGGGGTTTGCAGAGTTTTGGCTGGATAGCAATATCCTCTGTGGTGGGTGGCATCGGGCGCGTGAGCATCGGTGCGGTATTGGTTTTGTTTTTCTATCCGGCTTGCGGGTGGGCTTTGCTGGGGCATGCGGGCGGACTATATCTGACGCTGGCGATATCCGTTGTGATTCTTTTGTCCCTGGTGGCGAAATTACCTTCTGACCGGGAAGTCCTTCCCAGCTTTCGGCTGTATTTGTTTCAATGCTTTTTTATTCAACTCAGTACGGCTCTGCTCATGACGGGGGATGTCGTTCTGGTTAAGCATTATCTCCCAGCGGAAACAGATTTCGCCTATGCGGCCACTCTTGGACGCATGGTGGTGTTCCTGTCGGTTGCCGTTACCATGGCCATGTTCCCCAAGGTTTCCTCTGCAGGAGCATTTACCCGGGAACATCGCCGGATCTATCTGCGGGGTCTGGCATATACATCTGGTTTTATTGGAATATCGCTGTTTGCCTGTTTTGTTTTCCCTCAATATCTGCATCGCTTCCTGTTCAGGATTTTGGAACCGAGCGACCATTTAATCAGCCTGACCCGATGGCTTTCGGTAGTCATGGCGATGGCGACGCTGCAGAGCATAAATATTTCACTGCTGTTGGCGCAACGCAGGTTCAAGGCGGCGGCAGTAACGATTGTTGCGGCGGGAATCTACATGGTTGGCGTGTACTTTTTCCATGGCTCGGCTCAGTCTGTGGTCTATATTGCAGGCATTGCGAATCTGATTGCCTTGTTGACGACCACCATTGCAATCTTAAGAAAAGATCCTCAGGAAGATGTTTCAGAGCAGTAGGCAAAAAATGTGAATGGGCCGGAATGTATGCCTCTCCTGAAAACATGTTCTGATAAAGGGTGATAGTATCATGATGCAGTTGATTACATTGATTTTAGATAAACTGCTGGCTCTCTTTCCGGGGCTGCAGCCCTATCCCCGTGTATTGCAGTTTCCGATTACCGGTCGGTGTAACTCAAAATGCGGCACATGCTCTGTCCCGGAACTGGCTCCGGATGTCGATATGACGATTGAGCGCGTGCGCCAGATCATGCAGAATGACCTGTTTAAGAAGCTTCAGGCTATCGGGATTAATGGCGGAGAGCCATCCTTAGTGAAGGAATTGCCCGCGATTATTGCCGAGCTGTTATGCCTGCCCAAGCTGAAGTCGATTCATATGATCACCAACGGAATGCTGACGGAGCGTATTCTGGAGATCACCAAAGAGATCAATGAATCGTGCAAAGCAAAAGGCGTACACTTTTCCTTATCGGTATCGCTCGATGGTATTGAAGAGGTGTATTGGGCATGCCGTGGGGTGTCCAGTTTTTCCAAGACAATCGATACCATCAAGACGGTGGTGGAAAACCCGGGAACCTACTGCTCATCCTTCAGCGCGGGATGCACGGTATCCAAGTATAACGTGGATCATCTGGCTGCAAACGATGCCTATTGCGCAGAATATAACATCCCGATCTTCTATAGATTGGCCGTTCCCAATCGGCGCATTTACAACATGGGATATTCCGATGATTTCAGCGTGCTGACCGATGATGCGGATCGTCGCACGGCCATGGAATTCTTCTTTGGAAAGATCGTGGATCGCAGGTGTCGCGACTGGAAGCAAAAGTTCACCTATTACGCGATTTTCAAATACCTCGAAGGAAAGGGGCATGTGCGCCTGGCAGACTGCTTTTGGAAATGGCGGGATGCAACAGTCGATGAGCTGGGTAACATCTATTATTGTGCAACAGAAAGTAAATGTTTGGGCACACTCGACGGATCGAATGCAACGGAAATATTCCATTCCAAGGAAAACCTCGACTACAGGAAAGAGCTGATTAAGGAGCACTGCGAGCATTGTATTCATTACGCTTTTTTCCCTTCCATTAAGGGAGCCTTCAGCTTTCTCTTCTTTTTCCTGCATCTGGTTCTTTTCCCGGCACGCTATCAAATGGGTCGGAGGTTCCATTGAGAGTTTGCATTATAGGCTGGTATGGCACCGAGACGCTCGGCGACCGGGCAATTCTCGCCGGCATGCTGGCCTTCCTTTCGGAAGTTTCCGCCGACATACAGGTGTCACTCGGAAGCCTGCATCCGTTTTTTTCGGAACGGACGTTGGTTGAAGATCAGCCCCTCTGGAAAACATTGACCGGCCGAGAGGTTCCCGTGGAGCTGTTCAACAGCTCTAAACCGGGGCCGCTGAAACGTGCGATTCAGTCATCCGATCTGCTGCTTATGGGCGGCGGTCCGCTTATGGATCTTCGGGAAATGCATATGGTTGCCTTCGCATTTCGCTATGCCCGCCGGAAAAAGGTGCGCACGGGGATTTTTGGCTGCGGTATCGGGCCGCTGAAAAAACCGTCGTTCCAAAAAGCCGCAGCCGATATTCTGGCCCACTCGGACTTTGCAGTGTTCCGCGACAGCCTTGCCGAAGCCGAGGCCAGAAAGCTTTGCCGGAAATCGGACTTCCGAAGCTGCTCGGCTATAGATCCTGCGGCGTATTGCGCAAGGCTGTTCAAGGAAAAGTACATGCCGCTGGACACGCAGAATAGAATCTCGATCAACCTGCGGGCAATTTCCTGGGAATACGATAAGGTCGTGGACGGCAAGGGATTCAACGACTTTGCGGTCGAGTTGGTGGACAAGGTTGTAGCTGACAATCCAGAGAGTAAAGTCCTGTTGATCCCGCATCATTATTTCTTCTTTGGGGGAGACGACCGTGTTCTGATGAACACCATTAAATACAGGATCGGAAACCGCGAAATTCTGGTCCAAAACAAACCGCTTTCTCTGCAGGAAACGATGAGTACCTTCGCTTCCAGCACGTGTTGTGTGGGCATGCGGTTCCATGCCATGCTGTTGATGCCCCTGCTCAATGGACGGTGCCGTGTTATCAACTATACAGGGGATCAAAGTGGAAAGATCAGGGGCTATCTCAACGATTTTGACCCGAATGGATTTTTCGATTCCCGCCGTGTTCTTTCGCTGGATGCGGGGGAATGGGACCTCTCCATTTTCGACAACATGTTGCAGGATGATTGCTTTGAATCTCCCGATGGCTTGCTTGATAAAGCCTTTCAGACCTACCGGACCGTGCTTGCTGAGCATACTTAGTCGATGAACCTATGAACGTTTTATTGGTACATAACTATTATCCCGTGATTGGTGGTGGCGAGGATAGTGTGGTCGACGAGGAGCGTGCCATGCTTGAGCAGGCGGGGCACAAGGTGGTTCCTTTTTTTATATATACAAAAGAACGCGGCTTGCGTGATTTTGCTATGAGTGCCCTCTGCCTGATCTGGAATCCGGCAGCCTTTCGCAGGCTTCGTTTAACGTTGCAGTCCGAGCGGCCCGATGTCGTGCATTGCCATAATACCTTCCCCCTGCTTTCCCCCTCGATCTATTGGGCATGCAGGAAAGAAGGCGTTCCGGTTGTACAGACCTTGCATAACTACCGTCTGGTGTGTGCCAATGGATTGTTTTTACGCAATGGTTCGGTGTGCGAAGAGTGCTCGGGCAAAACATTTCCCTGGCCGGCAATCCGGTATCGCTGCTACCGGGAAAGTTACATCGGGTCCATACTGCTGGTGATGATGCAGTGGGTTCACCGCCTGCTGGGCACATGGAGAAACAAGGTCGATCGCTACATCGCTTTGACGGAATTCGCCAAGTCCCGCTTTGTTGACAGCGGGGTTCTTCCTGCCGAAAAAGTTTCTGTGAAGCCTAATTTCATCAACGATCCATGCACATCGGAATCTGCCGAGCCAAAGAAAAATCAGGCCGTTTTTATCGGGCGATTGTGGCCGGAAAAGGGATGCCATGTTTTGGTGGAAGCATGGGTAGAAGCCTTCAAGCGGTCGCCCGGACTGAATGGCTGTGAGCTCCTGATTATAGGGGACGGCCCGGGCCGCGAGAAGTCAGAGGCATTGTGCTCCGGTCGGCCGGCGGACTATGCCATCCAGTTCCTGGGAACCATACCGAGGGCCGAGGTTCTGGAAACGCTGAAGGCCTCCCGTTTTTTGGTTCTTCCATCCATCTGGTACGAGGGATTTCCCATGACCATCGTAGAAGCCTTTGCCTGCGGTGTCCCGGTACTCTCTGCAAAACTGGGAAGCATGCTATCGATCATTGAAGAACAAAAAACCGGTCTGTTTTTCGAGGCGGGCAACATCGACCAGTTGGTGGAAAAACTGGTCTGGGCGGTATCACACGAAGCTGACATGGATAGGATGGGGAAGAATGCCCGGGTGGAATTCGAGAAACAATATTCGACCCAGCATAATTGTGAACAGTTACTTGAGATTTATCAAAAGGCCTGATGTATACGCGTTGAACGTATAGCGGTGTTCAGTTAAGAGTGGCCTTATTGTGCAAATCTTTCCAGACGGGTTCCTGATAGATCCGCCAGGATTTCTTCCGCAATAGAAGGATCCAGGTCCGTCTTCCATTTTTCGGTGACATCCGATGTCTTGTATACCGAATAGTAGCTTGCCTGCGATGCCGATGTGCTCGCTTCAAGAAATTCCCGGGTTTGATCGGTGAGAGGGATGTTGAAGAAATTGAAGAGGTCTCCGGCCACACCCAAAGGATCCTGAACCAGATCCTCATAGCGCAGCACATAGGTGCGGTCTGGATATTTGTCTTTTAAATCCAGATAGAGGTGTGCGACTTCCTTCCATTTGTAATATCCAAAATAATCCTCATTGCCCGTATTCTTGCAATTTCCGAAACGCCATTCCTTCCGAATGTCGCATTCGGCCGGGAACTCTTTCGCATTGTTTTTCCATGAATTCAAAACGGCACACGGATGGCGCAGAACGCCAAGCAGCGCCACCTCAGGAAGTTTGCGCATCATGGGTTCAATGAAGGACTGGTAGCGGTTTTCCTTGAACACGAGAGTGGTTTCATTCTCTTTCGTGAACTGAGGATAAACGCCCGCTTCCACCTTGTCTTTCTGGAGCAGAAAATCACCGGTGCTCTCATAGATGCCGTCTAGCAGATTTTGGAAGTCAGCTGGGCTGGAATCCTCGTTGACCTGATTTTTAAACTCGTAGGCAAAGAGCGGTTGAAATCGGAATCGGACGGAGGGACAGCTATTGAAAATCTGGCCGATCCAGCTTGTGCCGCTGCGGGCAACGCCTGCGATGTATACTGCAGAATCGAACCGGCTCATTTGACCACCTTCATGTCATAACGGTATTCGGCATAGATCATATAGTCGGGCTGGGGGATGATTTCGGCTTGCGAGAATCCGGCATACTTAGCCAGTTTAAGCAACCAGTCCTGCTCGAACCATGTGCCTACAATGGCTTCCCGTTTTCGGGTGCTTTCAAAATGTACGGCTTCGCGTTCATCCGAATTAAAGAACGTCCAGAGCTTGGACCGGTCCGGAATGTCGCCAATGAAAATTGTACCGCCGTCCCGCAAGGCGTCATACATGCGCTGGAACCACTCAACAGTTTCCGCCAAATCAAGGTATTGGATGGCCGCATAGATGAGGATCTTATCAAGAGAATCGGGCTCCAGCTCAAGCGCGCGCATGTCTCCCACCAGGGCTGTAATATTGGGATGTGCGGCTATATCAATTTTATCCACCAGCTCGGGAGCGACATCGACACCGATAACCGAACGGCACCGGGCGGCCATCTGCTGCGTGATAAGACCGTTTCCGCAGCACAAATCAAGCGCATCGTCATCCGTGTTCAACGCCAGATGATCAAGAATGAATTCAAGTGTAAGACGCCAGTTCTCTTCTTCGATGGGAGCTCTGTTTTTCGTGCGAAGAACCTGAACATGCTCATTCGCATCGCCTGATTTTCTGCCGTGCTTTTTCCAGAACTCGGGCCAATAGTCCTTTTTCATGATGTCTGATTCCGGTGATAAATTTCAGTGTGTTTAATCATTTCTAAATATCCGTAGGCGTCCAATATTTTTTCAGTATTCCCAGCATGCACTCCATGTCTGCGGATGTGTAACGTTGGTCGACCGGCAGGGGTAGAATGTTTTTCGCAAGGTCGATCTCATGATCGAAGCCGGATGCTTCCCGACTCAACATGTCAGGCCAGAGGGCCGGGATAAAAAGCCGTTCCTTTGCCAGGAGTCTCCGATCCGGAGCCTCTGCAACGAAGAGGGGATAATAGTGCGGCACCGCCATCGGCTCCAGTAAGAGCTGCAGGCGGTTGTATTTACCGATTCGTTCGTGAATATAAAGATAGTTGCTGTGACGCCGCTCGGCCACCCCATCATAATCGAAGGTGCTCATCAGTCGTTCGGTAAGTGCCGACATGGTGTAGATGTTGCAGTCGAAAGCCTCTTCGTTTTCAAGGTATTGCCCGTAGCAGATATCCATGTCGCCGCGCAGTCGCGAAATGAGGTGGTCTAACCGATATCCCTCATAGCGCTTGAATTCATTTTCCATAGGAGTCGGTGTGTAAAGATACGATCCATCCGGTACACCAAAAAACTTTCTGCACGAGTTGTAGGTATATGCATTCCCATACTGGCGGCTGTAAAACGCCATGCAGTTGTCAGCCACAAGCCGATTGTCATATTGGTTCGTCAGGCGCTCCATCGTATTTGATTTCAGTCCAAAATAATTGATGTAGATGACCAGTTCGTCAGCGCCGACCGATTCGGGCAATCCGACAGGATCCAACGCGTTATCAATGTTATAATAGACAATCTCAATGCCGCGCTCTTCGATCGGATCGATCATGGCTCCGCAGGTGTAGAACGGGGCATGCACAACACGCGGCTTTTCCTGATCCAGAATGTATGCAAGGCAGGCACGGCCATGCGACAGCGCCAGGGCATTCTTGTGGTAGACAGTATTCCGAAGCCCGGTTTCGAACTCGAGGAAGCCGCCGTAGTATTTATCTGTCGATGTATCAACCATGTAGTATCCGTGCTAAGCAGTTTGCGCGCTGTGCGCCAGAATATCCTGAATCGCATGGATCAGGTCGTCCAGGTCTTCAGTTGTAGTATCCTGATGAACCGGCAGGTTTAAGATGCTTTGTGAAAGCATGTGGGACACCGGAAACCGCTCTTCATCGATTTCGGGTACGAGACGATAGTACAAAGCGATCAGCGTGAATCCACGTTCTATCAGATCGAAATACAGTTTTTCGCGGGTCATGCCTGTAACG
>JABDQT010000008.1 GCA_013042165.1 Kiritimatiellales bacterium
CGTTAAACGCGTGTGGGTTTCCACCAAGGCGCTGCGCTCCGGCGCTGTTAAAAAAGCCTAACGATCCATTCTTTCGGATTTGCAAAGCCGTCCCATATGCGGGGCGGTTTTTTTTATGCCCTGGAGAAATTCACGATTGAGTTGCCGTCTATCCCCACTTTCCGTTATTGGCTCATCCCGCTACGCTAAAGCTTCGCAGGACAAGTAGAGCCAATTCTCCAACGAACCGTTGTTTTAGTGTCGGCTCTGTGAGCCGATGAAAATGAAGCATTTCAAGCGTTATGCGCTATAGCCACGGAGCAACACAGATGCACACAGTGGCAGGCTCTATGCAAAACGTGCTTCCTGACAGAGAGCGCGTGACTGGCTCTGCTTCAGAAAAGCCGGTGCGGCACGAAATACAAACATCTCATATTTCTGATATATCTGTGTTCTTCCGTGCTCATCGGTGGCTAACCAAAAAAAACACCCCGCAATGTGCGGGGTGCATTCGGTCTTCCAGCAAAAGTGGATATGTTTACCAGCTGGCTTTGGTCATGCCGGGGATCTTGCCCTCGGATGCCATTTCGCGAAGGGTGATACGGGAAAGGCCGAACTTTCGGTAGACGGCGTGCGGGCGGCCGGTTACGGAGCAGCGGTTCATGATACGGTTGGGGTTTGCATCGACCGGCAATGAGCGGAGCTTGCGCGTTGCAATCATGCGTTCAGCCGGATCGGTTTCCGGGTTGCTGATGATTTTCTTCAGCTCGGTGCGGCGCTCATAATATTTCGAGGCGCATGCAATGCGCTTCTGGTTCTTAACGATTTTGCTTTTTTTAGCCATAAATACTTTGTTCCTTAAGTTGAAAGACCCGTGGATAAAACATAAATGGGACAACCCGCGCAACATTAATTATCCAAAAAAACAAGGGCCTCCGGTGCCGCTTCATTCAGAGAACTTTGAACCGGATTCAACTTTTAATCTTGAAAGCAAAGCCTCAACCCGTATTTTACCGCAACTAATTAATCAGATATCAGTCCAGGGGGAACATTTTTATGTCCAAAGTCAACGAGCTCGGAACCGCGAAACTCACCTACGAAGATAAGTCCATCGATCTGCCTGTTTTTGTGGGATCGGAGCAGGAAGCCGCGGTGGATATTCGCGCGCTGCGAAAGGAAACCGGAATGATCACCTATGATCCCGGTTTCGTGAATACCGGATGTTGCCTGAGCGACATCACCTTTATTGACGGCGAGAAAGGGATTCTGCGCTATCGGGGGTATGACATCAACGATCTGGCCGAAAAGTGCGAGTTTATTGATGTGGCCTATCTACTGGTGCACGGCGTGCTTCCGAACAAGGAACAGCATGACGAATTTTCCCAGCACCTGAACACGCATTCGTTGATGCATGAGGATATGCGCCATTTCTTCGACGCCTATCCCGACCACGCCCATCCGATGGCCACTCTTTCTGCCATGGCGGTTTCGTTGTCCACCTTCTATCCGGAGCTGGATGACGTGAGCCTGCAGGAAAATATCGACTTCAAGGTCACGCGCCTGCTTTCCAAGATGCGCACGGCCGCGGCCTTTGCCTACAAGAAGTCGATCGGTCATCCGATCGTATACCCCAGTCATGACCTGAAATATTGTGAAAATTTCCTGAACATGATGTTCCACACCCCGGTGAACAACTATCAGGTGGATCCGGTCGTTACCAAGGCGCTCAACAAGCTGCTGATCCTGCATGCCGATCACGAACAAAACTGCTCTGCCTCGGTGGTCAAAATGGTCGGCAGCGCCGGCGCCAATCTGTATGCCTCCATTTCGGCCGGCATCTGCGCGCTTTGGGGACCGCTGCATGGTGGTGCCAACCAGCATGTGATCGAAATGCTTGAGCGGATCATCGTCGAGGACAAGGGAGATGTTAAACGCGTCATCGAACGGGCCAAGGACAAGAATGATCCATTCCGCCTGATGGGTGTTGGGCACCGCGTATACAAATCGTATGACCCGCGCGCCAAGGTGGCCAAGCAGATGTGCAAAGACGTGCTCGCTCAAATGGGGGTGAGTGATCCGCTGGTGGATCTTGCGCAGGAAGTAGAGGAAGCCGTACTGGCCGACGATTATTTCGTGAGCCGCGGTCTCTATCCAAATATTGATTTCTATACCGGACTGACGTACCGCGCGATGGGTATTCCGACGAATATGTTCACCGTCATGTTTGCCATCGGCCGCATACCGGGGTGGATTGCCCAGTGGCTTGAAATGCGCGACGATCCGCACGGTCGTATTGGACGGCCGCGACAGATCTACACCGGTCCCACGCAGCGTTCCATGAGTTAAGGACGGGGAATGAGCAAAGACAGAACAGCCGGAAACGCCCAGCATGACGCGGTGGAGCTCAGTTTCCTCGAGCGCATTGCCCAGCGTCTGCCGGAAGATCTCGAAATCCTGCAGGCACTGGCCGATCTTTATACCAAGACGGGTCAATACGAGAAGGGGCTGGATATCGATCTGCGATTGAGCCAGCAGCTGCCCGCCGATGACCTCGTATGGTATAATCTGGGCTGTTCCTTTGCGCTCACCAATAAGCCCGATGAAGCCTTTGATGCGCTCACCAAGGCGGTTGAGCTTGGATATGGCGACTATGACTGGATGAAGACCGATCCGGATCTCAACAAATTGCACGCCGACCCTCGATTTGAATCCCTGCTCAGCTGGCTCTACACGGCCTGCAATGAAGAGGATTAACTTGAACCACCGATTAACTCAAATACACACGGATAGCAGAGAACGAGGTTTGTAAATCTGAGTCAATCGGTGTTCATCTGTGGTTCCTCTACTCTGGGAGCAATGCAGTTTGGAGGTAAAGCGTTGAAGCAACGGACTAAAGCAGACTGGAAACAACTCGGTGTTGAACTCGGCGACGAAGTCGATCCCTCCCGCATTGCTGACGGTGCAATTATACATTCCGGTTGCCGCATAAGCGGCGCGGAAACCTCGATCGGACCGGACTGCGTGATTGGCGCCGAGGCTCCGGCCGTAATCGATAACTGCCGGCTTGGCCGCAACGTTGAGTTGAAGGGCGGCTATTTCTCCGGCGCCGTCTTTTTCGACGGGGCTAATATGGGCAGCGGGGCACATGTTCGCCCCGGAACCATTCTTGAAGAAGAGGCGGGCGGTGCTCATACGGTCGGCCTCAAGCAGACCATTCTGCTGCCCTTTGTAACACTCGGCAGTCTGATTAATTTTTGCGACATTCTCATGGCCGGCGGAACCAGCCGCAGGAATCATTCGGAGGTGGGGTCCTCCTATGTCCACTTCAACTATACCCCGCATCAGGACAAGGCTACGGCATCGCTGGCCGGTGATGTGCCCAATGGCGTCTTTCTTGATCAGCCGCCGATCTTCCTGGGCGGAGTGGGCGGGCTGATGGGGCCTGCGCGTATCGCCTACGGCTCGGTCATTGCCGCCGGCGGTGTCTGCCGGCAGGATATGCTGGAGGAGGGGATGCTGCTCGTTCCGGCATCGCCCGATGCCGATCTGCGACCTTACGAACCCGGCGTCTACCGCAAGATCGATCGCCTGGTGCAAAACAACCTGAACTATATCGGCAATCTCATCGCTCTGCGCGAGTGGTACCGCCATGTCCGCGTGCTGTTTGTGCGCGACGATTTTGACCGCGCCGTTGTCGACGGCGGGTTGGAGAATTTGGAGCTGGTTTTGAGCGAGCGCATCAAACGGCTCGGTGAACTGGCCGGGAAGATGGAATACTCCATTCAAAGGCTCGAAAAACAGTCCGGTATACCGGAGGGCGTTGTGGAGTCTCAAAAGCGTTTGCTTGCAGAGTGGCCCGATATGAAGGCTCGGCTGGTCGCTCTCGACTCCGAACCGCCGGAAGACTTTGTTGAGCAGATGAGCAAGCTGCCGAAGGATGAAGGCTACGTGAAAGCGCTTCAATCCATCGATCCTGCTCTGCGTGAAACGGGGCGGGCATGGCTGCAGTCGATCGTCGATGGCACCAACGTAATTTGGAGTTAGAAAAGCATGGGTAAACTATTCGGCACCGACGGTGTCCGCGGCAAAGCCAATCAGGGTGACATGACGGTCGAAACAGCGACAAGGCTGGGACGGGGTGTTGCGTTTTACTTCAAGGAACAGGCCGCCAATGACGAAGTGCGCCCGACAATTGTAATCGGCCGTGATCCGCGTCTCAGCGGACCGATGCTCGAGGCGGCCCTGACGGCCGGCATCTGCTCGGCGGGCGTCGATGTCCGCCTGCTCGGCGTTGTGCCGACACCGGCCGTCGCCCAGGCAACCGTGCAGTCGGGTGCGGTGGCGGGTCTGGTCGTGTCGGCTTCGCATAATCCTTTTTTTGACAACGGGATCAAGGTGTTCAAAGGCGACGGATTTAAGCTTTCGGATAAGGAAGAGGAAGCTATCGAAGAATTGTCCCTGACCAATCCGGTCGAGTTGCCGGTGGAAGAAGCTGTCGGCACCGTTTTTCATCTTGAAAACGCGCTGGAGCAATATATCGATTTTTGCCGGTCCACTCTTCCGGCAGGTCAGCCGCTTGCGGGCTTAAAGCTTGTGCTCGATTGTTCCAACGGTGCAACCAGTGCCTGCGCGGAAGCGGTGTTCTGCGGATTGGGAGCCACTGTTGAGGTAATTCATAGCGAGCCGGATGGCATCAACATCAACGACCAATGCGGTTCGCAGCACACCGAGGATCTTTGCGCAAAGGTGGTGGAGATGGGAGCCGATGCCGGGCTGGCTTTTGACGGGGACGGCGATCGGTTGATTGCGGTCGATGAAAAAGGCAACGAGCTGACGGGCGATCAGATCATGGCGATTTGCGCCAAATCGTATAAGGCGACCGGCGATCTGAAGAACAACCGCGTGGTGGCGACGGTGATGAGCAATGTCGGCTTTCATGCGGCGATGCGCGCGCTTGATATTCAAACGGATACGGCGGGGGTAGGGGATCGGCAGGTTCTCGAGCTGATGCGGCGCAATGATGCCGTGCTCGGCGGTGAGGATTCCGGCCATATGATTTTTCTGGATTGCCATACCACCGGCGACGGTATCGTTTCCGCACTCAAGCTGATGCAGGTGCTGGGCACTTCCGGCAAAACCCTGTCCGAACTTTCCGGCGTCATGACGCCTTTTCCGCAAAAACTCATCAATGTCGATGTGAAAGAAAAACCGCCGATCGAAACGGTCGAGGGAATCGTCGCGGCGGTGTCCGCCGCCGAAATCGAACTGGGCGAGTCGGGGCGTGTGCTGATCCGTTATTCCGGAACCCAGCCGATGTGCCGCGTGATGGTTGAGGGGCCGACTATGGAGCAAACCTGTTCCATTGCCGAGCGTCTGGCCGATGTCGTTGCGAAGGAGCTGGGCTAGATGGACATGATTCTCGCAGCCGAAGATGTTGAGCGTTCCTACACCATCGGGAAAACCACGCTGGAT
This sequence comes from Kiritimatiellales bacterium, assembly GCA_013042165.1. Lineage (GTDB taxonomy): Bacteria > Verrucomicrobiota > Kiritimatiellia > Kiritimatiellales > Pontiellaceae > Pontiella. The sequence continues at coordinate 5,452 of JABDQT010000008.1, forward strand.
GTGCTCAAAGGTGTTTCGATGCAGGTTCATGCCGGTGAAACGCTCTCGATCATGGGCGAGAGCGGTTCCGGAAAAAGCACGCTGCTGCACGTGCTTGGCGGACTGGATAATCCGAAGGAGGGGAGTGTGCACTTCAACGGGCAAAGCGTCTACCGGATGTCGACGGCTCGGCGTGCCCGTTTCCGGGCCGAGAATGTCGGTTTTGTCTTTCAATCGTTTCATTTGCTGCCCGAGCTCGACATCGTGGAAAATGTTGCGCTGCCGGCCATGGCGCAGCGATCAAAGGGTGATGCAAAGGCGCGTGCCGAAGAGCTCTTGCAGGAGGTCGGACTCGGCGAACGCGTCGGCCATCGCCCGCAGGAGCTCTCGGGCGGCGAGCAGCAGCGTGTCGCGATTGTCCGGGCGCTGATGAACGAACCCGATATCATATTCTGCGACGAACCGACGGGTAATCTGGATTCCCGAACCGGGGAAAAAGTGTTGCATTATTTGTTTCAACTGGTCGAAGCGAGGAGGCATAGTCTCGTGCTCGTTACACATAGCAAGGAAGTAGCCTCGCGTTGCTCGCGGCAACTTATCCTGAAAGATGGGCTTTTAGTTTAGCAAGGGTAGTATTCATGAAGATTTTTTTAAGTGGCAGCCTCGTTGATGAGAAGGATGCGGTGGTTTCGGTTTTTGATCATGGGTTGCTGTATGGCGACGGGGTGTTTGAAGGCATCCGCGCCTACAACGGCCGGGTCTTTCTTTTGGATGAGCACATCGATCGATTGTATGATTCAGCCAAAGCAATTGCGCTCGATATCCCGATGACAAAGGAAGAGATGTCGGCCGCCGTTGTTGACACCTGCAAGGCCAATGACATTGCCGAGGGCTATATCCGGGTTGTCGTGACACGTGGCAAAGGCACCCTTGGCCTGAACCCGTATCTGTGCGACAAGGCCGAGGTGATCATCATTGCCGCGAAGATCCAGCTGTATCCGCAGGAACTCTACGATAACGGACTTAAAATCGTGACTGTCGGCACCGTCCGCAACCATCCTGAAGCGATCAATCCGCGCATCAAGAGCCTGAACTATCTCAATAATGTTATGGCCAAGATCGAGGCGATCAACGCGGGATGTATGGAATGCCTGATGCTTAACCACAAAGGCGAGGTGGCTGAAGCGTCCGGTGACAATATATTTGCCGTGAGGAACGGCGTGCTGACCACGCCGCCCAGTACCTGTGGTGCGCTTGAAGGCCTGACCCGCAACAAGGTCATGGATATTGCCGAAAAGGCAGGCTACCGCGTTGTCGAAGCGCCGATGGCCCGCTATGACCTCTATGTCGCCGATGAAGTATTTCTGACAGGAACCGCGGCCGAGATCATTTCGGTGGTCGATATCGATAAACGCATCATTGGAAACGGAAAGCCTGGCGAGATCACGGCCAGGCTGGCCAAACTTTATATCGAGTGCACCAAGGCAGAAGGCACGCCGATCGCATAGGCCCGAATATTGCTGTAGATTGTGCAAAAAGATTGTACAGCAACGATCCAACGATTTACCTTCACCGTTGTCTGAACAGAAAACGGAATAATCCATGAAATGCGAATGCTGTCAGAAAGCGGAAGCCACGATTCATCTCACGCAGGTGTTGGATGGGGAAGTGAAGAAGCTCAACCTCTGCCAGACCTGTGCTCAGGAAAACGGAATCGATCTCAACTCACCGATCTCCATTACCGACGTGTTGCTCGGTCTCGGAAACCAGCAGGGAACTGAGCAGTCGAAGGAGTCGCCGGCTGAGTTCGACCTGAGCTGCGGACGCTGCCAGATGACTCGCGCCGAGTTCAAAAAGCGCGCCAGGCTGGGATGCCCGGACTGTTATCAGGCGTTCATGGGCGAGTTGAGCGCCTTGACCCAGGCGATGCACCACAGCCGCCAGCATGTCGGCAAGATTCCGGCCCGGCAGGGGAATGAGGCGCGGTTTTCGGCCCAGATTGCCGCGTTGCAGAAGGATATCGAAACTGCAATTGCCAAGGAAGAGTATGAAACGGCCGCTGCTTTGCGTGACAAGATTCGTACCCTAAAGGAACAGGTTCCTTCTTCTGAATCCGGAGGACCCAATGACGCTTGACGATATGGTTCGCCTTCATGGGAGCTGGCTGGAGGCCGGCACGACGGAAGGGCCGGTCATCAGCAGCCGGATTCGGCTGGCACGCAATCTCGAGGATTACTGCTTTCCCGGATGGGCGAGTGAAGAGGAAAACCATGCGGTCTGGAAACAGACCGCGGCAATTTTCAAGGACATGGATTCCCCCTTCATGAACTGGAGCATGTCCGACACCTCTGCGCTCGATAAGGAAATTCTGTTTGAGCGGCACCTCATCAGTCAGGAACTCGCGCAGGAAGACGACAGCTGCGGGGTTTTTGTTACACCGGATGAACGCCTGTCCATCATGGTCAACGAGGAAGACCATATCCGCATTCAATCGCTGCAGCCGGGCCTTGATCTTCAGGGTGCCTGGGAGGTGGCCGATAAGATCGACGATGCCCTGGAAGCCAAGTTGACCTACGCCTTTTCCCCGAAGCTGGGTTACCTGACCTCCTGCCCATCCAATGTGGGTACCGGCCTGCGGGCCTCGGTGATGCTTCATCTGCCGGGCCTCGTGCTGATGGAAGAGATGGATCCGGTCATCAACGGGATTTCTAAAATCGGATTGGCTGTTCGGGGCATGTGGGGCGAGGGCACGGAAGCGGCCGGTAATATGTTCCAGATATCGAACCAGATTACGCTGGGCCGGCGCGAGGACCAGATCATTGCGCATCTGGAGCAGATCGTGCTCGAACTGATTGATCACGAAAACAATGCCCGCATCCGTCTCATGAACGAAAAGTCGCTGATGATGGAAGATCACATTGCACGGGCTCGCGGCATCCTGTCCAACGCGAAACTAATTACCAGTGGCGAGGCATTGAACCTGCTTTCATCCCTTCGTCTGGGACTGGATCTGGGGAAAATCGATCAATTTTCCCGTCGTGACCTGGATATGTTGTTCATTTCGATCCAGCCGGCGCACCTGCAAAAACTCGAAAACAAAGAATTAAAGCCCGATGAGCGGGATGTTGTACGAGCCGCGATGTTGCGAAAATACATGAAAAGTGCTACGAATAACAGTGAGTAAAACGAAGGCGGATTTATGGACAATTTTACACCACGGGCACAGCAGGTATTGCAATTGGCGCGGAAAGAGGCCGATCGCTTCAATCATGGCTATGTAGGCACCGAACACATTTTGCTGGGTTTAATCGCTCTTGGACACGGCGTGGCCGTCAATGCGCTTCAGGCGCTGGGTATTGATTTGGCTTCCGTGCGCCTGGAAGTCGAGAAGGCGGTGGGTACGGGCCCCGAAACCAAAACGATAGGAAATATTCCCTTCACGCCTCGTGCCAAGAAGGTTCTGGCCCTCTCGGCCAGCGAAGCCCGCGGACTCGGGCACAGCTATGTCGGCACGGAGCATATTCTGCTTGGTCTGCTGCGCGAAGGAGAGGGGATTGCCGCGCGGGTTCTGGAAAACCTTGGCGTCGATCTCGATGAAACCCGCTACGAGATCATGAAGACGCTCGACCCGGACTACGATCCGGCGGCCGAAGGCGAATATGAGGATCAGGATGAGCAGGAACCGCCGTCACTCGGAGGAGATGCACGCGGTAAGGGCAAGTCGAAAACACCGGCACTCAATACCTTTGGGCGCGATCTGACGAAACTGGCCAAAGACGGCGAACTGGATCCGGTCATTGGACGTAAGGATG
>JABDQT010000017.1 GCA_013042165.1 Kiritimatiellales bacterium
CACTCCCGAAACATCATCCACCCAGACCACCGCATGCGGTACACCGGTGTCGACAAAGTCGACGTTCCAATCGAGTCCGATTTGCATATCCAGCTTGAGGTCTTTCGGGGCCGTCAACTTCAGACGAACCTGTTTGCCCAGCACTTCGGCATGCACCAGGCCGGCCCCGGTTTCAATCATCATCTCGGCCGGCGCATAACCGATTTCAAACGCCAACCGCGCCACACAGCGGGCCCCATTGCCGCACATCGCCTGCTCGCCGCCATCGGGGTTGATGAACCGCATCCGCATATCGGCGGAGGCCGACGGCTGGATCAGCAGAACTCCATCGCAGCCAATACCGGTTCGCCGCGCGGCAATCCGCTGAATGAACGCTTTGTCCGCTGAAGGAAAGGTGCGTTCTCGATCGTCAACGACCATAAAGTCGTTGCCGGCTCCATGCATTTTTGTGAAAGGAATCTTCATCTGATCGTATTCGAGGCGCAATTTGCCACAATTCCTTCAATGGCTGGAAACAAAAAGGGTCGCTTTCCAGCGACCCTTTCTACGTTCAAACGGCAGGAGCCTCTACCCCACGAGTGCCAGCAGTACACCGGCGGCCACGGCGGAACCGATGACACCGGCCACGTTCGGGCCCATGGCATGCATGAGCAGGAAGTTCTGCGGGTTGGCTTCGAGACCGACCTTATTCGATACGCGCGCGGCCATCGGCACGGCCGAAACCCCGGCGGAACCGATCAGCGGGTTGATCTGATCTTTGCTGAGCTTGTTCATCAGCTTCGCCAGCAGCACGCCCGCTGCAGTACCGATGATGAAGGCCCCCAGGCCGAGTCCCAGAATGCCGAGAGTCTGCACGTTCAGGAATTTGTCGGCGGCCAGCTTGGAGCCGACGGCCAGGCCCAGCATGATGGTGACAATATTGATCAGCGCGTTCTGGGCCGTATCGGACAGACGATCCACCACCATCGACTCCTTCATCAGATTGCCGAGCATCAGCATACCGATCAGCGGCGTGGCCGAGGGCAGCAGCAGCAGGCAGATTACAAGCACCATCAACGGGAAGATAATCTTCTCGGTCTTGGTGACATGGCGCAGCTGCTTCATTTCGATGGCACGCTCTTTCTTCGTGGTAAACAGCCGCATGATCGGCGGCTGGATAATCGGAACGAGCGCCATATAGGAGTAGGCCGCTACCGCGATCGCTCCGAGCAGATTGGGCGATAGACGCGAGGCCAGGAAGATGGCGGTCGGACCGTCGGCACCACCGATGATGCCGATGGCGGCCGCGTCTTCGATGGTGAAGAGACCGCCCATCGACATGGCACCCAACAGAGCAATGAAGATGCCGAACTGCGCGGCAGCTCCGAGCAGTGCTGTTTTTGGATTGGCCAGCAGCGGACCGAAGTCGGTCATGGCACCCACGCCCATGAAAATGAGCAGCGGGAACACGCCGGATTCAACGCCCACGGTGTAGAAATAGTAAAGAAACCCGCCCGGTTGTCCGGGCATCGGACCCGCCGCGATTCCGGCAACCGGAATGTTGGTCAGGATCGCACCAAAACCAATCGGCAACAACAGCAACGGTTCGAATTTTTTGGCGATGGCCAGATAGATCAGGCCAATACCGATCAGGATCATCAAAAACTGACCCAGCCCCGGCGGAAGGGAACTCGGTGGTTCATAGCCCTTCTCTTCTGCAACTTCAACCTGATGCGTCAGCTGATCCAATAGCGCCTGGTCCACACCATGTGCTTTGTGAATCTGGTTCATTGCGCCATGAAAATGGCCAGCGGATACTTCCGCTGCAACGGTCTTTACCAGTGCGTCCTGATAGGCTTGAGCTTTTTCTTCCGGGGTTACCGGGTTAAAAAAGCGATAGATTCCGGTTTCGTGCCAGAGCTTCTCGAAGCCCTCGCCGATGGAAATACCCTTTTCGGTCTTCACGCTATCCGCCGGGATAGCGCTCTCTTCGGCCCGCACCTGGCCGCTGCCCAGAACGGCCGCGGCAACAAGGCCGATAGTAATGAATTTCTTCATGGTAATAAATCTCCGTTCGCTGTTGCGCTAATTAGTTGATGGAAGCCATGGCCTGGCCGGCCGTGACCTGAGCACCCGCTTCAGCTGCAATGGAGGAAACCGTGCCGCCGGCAGAGGCTTTCACTTCGACTTCCATCTTCATGGCTTCAACCACGAACAGCACATCGCCTTCGTTCACATGGTCGCCGATATTGACAAGCACCTTGATCACCTTGGCGTTCATCGGGGCAGCGACTTCGATGGAATCGGCCGACTCGTGCGCGACGGTACCGGCGCCGGCTGTTTCCACGCCGTCTTCAACACCGATGTCGTAGGACTTGCCGTTGACCGTGGCCTGGTCGCCTTTGACATCGACCGCAAACTTCTTGCCGTTGACCGTTACCGTGTAACCGCCGTCGCCCCCCGCTGCCGCGGCCGGAGCCGCCGGAGTGAGCGCGCCTTTGCGGACGCCGTTGATTTCGGCCTTGCCCAGCAGGAAGTCGATCCCTTTCTGCTTACAGGCCGCAGCAATGAAGATGTTTTCTTCGGTTTCTTCGATGCTGTTTTCCTTGAGCAGGGCCTTCGCGGGCTCGATGCCCTTCTTCGGATCGGCGTCGTTGAGGTCGACAGGATTGGCGGTGGTCGGTTCCAATTCGAGTTTCTCGGAAGCAATCTTGACGATCTCCGGATCGGGAGCGACCGGGGTCTTGCCAAAGTAACCGAGCACCATCTTGCCGTACCCTTCCGCAATCTTTTCCCACGGGCCGAAAATGACGTTATTAAAGGCCTGCTGGAAGTAGAACTGGGAGACCGGAGTCACGGAGGTGCCGAATCCGCCGCGGCGGACAACTTCGCCCATGGCGTGGATGCAGTCCTCGTATTTATCCATCAGATTGTTGTCGCGCATCATCTGCGTATTGGCCGTGAGTGCACCGCCGGGCATTGGCGACCATGGAATCATCGGTTCAACCGACTTGGCTTCTGGCGGCATCATGTAGTCGGCCATGCAGTCCTTGAAGACGGTGGCCGCGTGCATCATTTTGTCGATATCAATGTCCAGCTCATAGTCTTCGCCGCGCAATGCGTGCCACAGGGTGGCGACATCGGGCTGGCAGGTGCCGCCGGAGGCCGGGGCCAGTGAGCAGTCGACCTGGTCGGCGCCCGCCTTGATGGCGGCAATATAACCAACGGTGCCGACACCGGCGGTTTCATGGGAGTGGAAGACGATCTTGCAGTCACCCGGCAGTATTTTGCGGGCCATGGTGATCGTTTCGTAGACTTTCTTCGGTACGGAAGTTCCGGAAGCATCCTTGAAGCAGACGCTATCGAACGGGATGCCGGCATCAAGAATGCCCTGCAGGGTCTTCTGGTAAAATTCAACGGTGTGCGCCCCTTCGCAGCCCGGAGGCAGTTCCATCATGGTCACGCAGACTTCATGCTTCAAACCGTGCGCCTTGATGGACTTGCCGGAGTCGATCAGGTTGTTGACGTCGTTGAGGGCGTCAAAGTTGCGGATGGTGGTGATTCCGTGCCTGGCGAACATCTTGGCATGCAGGTCGATGATATCGCGGGACTGCGAATCAAGACCCACCACGTTAATGCCGCGGCCCAAGGTTTGCAGATCAGCATCGGGTCCGGCCGCCACGCGGAATTTATCCATCATGTCGAAAGCCGACTCGTTGCAGTAGAAGAACGGAGCCTGGAAACGGGCGCCGCCGCCGGCCTCGAAGTGGGTTTGTCCGGCCTCGACACAGGCCTTAACGGCCGGCAGGAAATCTTCGGTCAGTACGCGTGCTCCGTAAACGGACTGGAATCCGTCGCGAAAGGCGGTGTTCATGATATGGATGGTTTTTTTAGCCACGATAATTCTCCTTTTAGATATAAATTGGGTTAGCCTCGTTTGGCCTTGATGGCCGCGAGTGCGATTGCGATTTCAGCCACGGGATCGGCTGCCGGCGCCGCTTTAGGCGCATGGACAGGCTCTTCGGGAAAGAGGTGTGCAAACTTTCGAAAAAATACCGCCGAGCCGTTCATGGCCAGGATCAGCAAAACGAGGAAGGCAAATACGGTCGCCATGCCGATTATCATCAGAACGATGCCTTGCATCAGAAGTTCCATCTTTTCCATCTCCTTGATTTTGATAAAATGAGCGCCTTATATACGGAATTTGCTCTGGCTTAGCTAGTGAAAAACATGGATTTTCTTACCCTTCCCGGTAATGAAACCCAATCTAAATAAGGGAATAACAGAAAATGCAGTTTGCTGTCGAATGGCACGACCGACTCGGTTCGACCAATGCCTATTTAAAAGATTACTTTGCTCATGGGGGGCTGATCTCCACCGGCAGCATCGTTGTAGCACGGGAACAGACCGCGGGTCGCGGACGGCAGGAGAGAAGATGGGTATCCGTACCGGATGCCAATCTTTGCTTTTCCCTCTTTGTCGAAACAGACGCCGATGTGATTGCCGTCCCGTCACTCACTATGGCGGTTGCCCTGGCCGTGACCGACATGCTGAATTCCATGCGGATTCCCGCAGCGCCCAAGTGGCCGAATGATGTGCTGGTGGGTGACCAGAAAATATGCGGCATTCTTTCCGAGCGTGTCGATCGCGCCCAATCCCCATCGGCCGGCATCATTGTAGGAATTGGACTCAACGTCAACATGTCCACCGAAGAAGCCAGCGCGATCGACCGGCCGGCCACCTCGATGCTTATCGAAAGCGGGCAGGCGCACGACCTCTCCAAAACACTCGAAAGGCTCTTCTCCCCATTGGAGCATTGGATCGCTGAATGGCAGAACGGCGGGTTTCCCGCGATCCGGCAAAGCTGGACCGAGAAAGCGGGGCCCATTGGGAAACCGCTCAGTGTGCATGATGGCGAAACCCGAAAAAGCGGCAGCCTCGCCGGCTTCGGCGAGCACGGCGAACTGCTGCTTCAAACCACGAACGGACTCGAAACCATCTGGTCAGGGGACGTTTCATGATTCGCTACACCATGTTCATTCCTCGCAGAGGCGCGGAGTCCGAAGAGCAAAAGAATTTAAAACTCAGCGCCCTCTGCGCCTCTGCGAGGAATGTTTTTATTATTCTCTACGCAGTCGTGTTGAGCGGGTGTGCGACGGGCAAGCGATACCGGATTCCTGTCAATCAGAGGCCGGAGATCGTGAACATGGAGACGACCGGCTACTGCAAATGCGGCATCTGCTGCGGCTGGAAACGAAACTGGAAATTCAAGCCGGTGGTTGCCTATGGCCCCAACAAAGGAGCCCCCAAGGCGGTTGGCATCACTGCCTCAGGCACGCGTGCTGACTGGGGCACCATTGCGGCGGACACACTGCTCTACCCCTTTGGCACCATCATGCATGTCCCCGGCTATGGCTGGGGACGGGTCGAGGATATCGGCGGCGACATCAAGGGCAAGCACATCGATCTCTACTTCCCATCCCATAACGAGGCCCTTCAGTGGGGCCGCGAGTGGAAAAAGGTCAAGGTCTGGAAACCTCGTAAAAACAGAGGTTGATGATCGAACAGACGGTCGCAAAGGTCGCCAAGGGATCATCATTCGAAGCTTCGCGATCTTTTGCGAACTTCTATAGAAAACCTGTCATGGAGAGAGTTGCTTTTCCCGGCGGCTTGCCTATAGTAGCCCGTTTTTCGAGGATTTCTTATGGGAACACCACGTCTGGTACGGGTTAATGAACTGCTGAAGCGCGAGATTGCGGAAGATCTCTACCGCAACTTTGCCGCATCCGATTTTGATGCGGCGGCGCTTACGGTGACGCGTGTCGAGTGCGCACCGGACTTGCGCGATGCCAATGTCTATGTCTCCATCTTCGGACACGAGGATAATCGCGACGGCATGATCTCGTATCTCAATCGGCATCGTCAGGAAATCATTCGCCTGATGGTCAAGCGCGTGAAGCTCAAGTATACCCCCCGCCTCCATTTCATTCTGGATGAGTCCATCGAGGGGGGCGATCATATCCTTTCACTCCTCGCGGAAATGGAACGCGATAATCCTGAAGCCTTCAAGGATGACGAAGGAACCGATGAGAAATCGTAGGCGCCGCGCACCCGACCCGTACGACGGCATTCTGCTTGTCGACAAACCCTCCGGCTGGACGTCGCACGACGTGGTCGCAAAGATCCGCAATCATTTCAAGTTCAGCAAGGTGGGCCATGGCGGCACCCTCGATCCACTGGCAACCGGCCTGCTTGTTCTGCTGATCGGCAAGGGGACCAAACTTTCCGACCGCATCATGGGGGGTGACAAGGTCTATGAAGGCATCATCCGCCTGGGCGTCACGACTAATTCACAGGATGCCGACGGCGAAGTCTTGAAGGAAATGGATGCCTCGCACATCACACGCGAGCAGGTCGAAGCCGCGATGCAGTACTACCTCGGCGACATCGAGCAGATCCCTCCCATGGTTTCCGCAATCAAAAAGGATGGGGTTCCTCTCTACAAGATGGCCCGTAAGGGTCAGGAGATTGAACGGGACCCGCGCAAGATCCATGTGTTCGAGTATGAGGTGCTGGCCTTCGACAATCCGCTTGTTAGCTTCCGCGTTAAAAGCACCAAGGGCACCTATGTGCGCACCCTTGCGCATGATTTAGGAAACGACCTCGGTGTCGGCGGCAGTCTCGATGCACTCCGGCGCACCGCCTCGGGACCGCTCGCGGTTGACAAGGCGCACACGATGGACGACATTCTGGCATGCGATCGCGACACCATTGGCGATAAAATCATTCATCTCAGCGACATGATCTCATGAAAATCCTTCATGCATTGGAAGAGTTCAGCGAAAGTAAAACACCGGTAATTCTAGCGGCGGGTTGTTTCGACGGGCTCCATATCGGCCACACGGCCGTCATCCAGACCGCCATTGACCGCGCCCGAGCCGTGGGCGGCGAGGCCTGGGTGTTCACCTTCGACCCCCACCCCGCCAAGGTGCTCAGCCCCGATCATGCGCCTCCACTGATCTATACGACGGACCAGCAATCCCGCCATATGCAGGAGATGGGCGTGGATGGATGTATCCTGCACCCGTTCAGCGTTGATTTCATGAAGCAGGAGCCGATCGACTTTTTTGAAAACCTTTGCAGACACATTCCCAAACTGGCCGGTATTTCCGTGGGTCAGGATTGGTCGTTCGGGCGCGACCGTTCCGGCAATGCGGCACTCCTCGCCAGGCTTTGCGAGGAGCAAAACCTGTTTTTCTCGGCCCACCCCTCCGTCTGCTGGGGAGACCAACGCGTTTCGAGCACGCGCATCCGCGAGGCCATCAGGCTGGGTCATCTGGCCGAAGCATCGAGCATGCTGGGCCGCCCGATCAGCACGATCGGCAATGTCGAGCATGGTGAAAAAATTGGACGCAAGCTGGGGTATCCGACCGCGAATCTGGCTCCCGCAAATGAAATGCTTCCTCCCCGCGGGATTTATGCCGCCACATTAAGGGTCGGCCACAGCCTCCATGCCGCAGCCGCCTATATCGGCCATCGTGGAACCTTCCACGAGAACGAACCTCAGGTGCTCGAGGTCTATCTTCTCGATGAAAAGGATATCGATCTTTACGGCCAGCATGTGGAGGTCAGCTATATTGAGTACATCCGCGGCGACCGGGTATTTGATACTGCCGATATGCTCAAAACGCAGATTGCGGCTGATATCGCGGCCATCCGCACCATTTTGGACGCACGATCAGCCTGTTCATCAACTCCCCGCGAGAGTTAGTCGATCCGCGCAATCTTTCCAACGTCTCTTTTCCGGATTCGGTATCGGGAATACTTGACGCCACCAACCCGTTTCCCTAATTTGCCCGCTTCATAAGCCCACTTATGACAGCGGGCTTTTTTATTTTATGAATTCCAAGCTGAAGGCAGGTCTTAGAAAATGTCGAAAACGGTATTGATCGGATCGCAATGGGGCGATGAAGGAAAAGGCAAGATAATCGATGTACTCACCGCGAATGCGGACTGGGTGGTGCGCTATCAGGGCGGCAACAACGCCGGCCACACGGTTGAAATCGGCGACCAGAAATATGTGCTGCATCTCACGCCCTCCGGCATCCTGCGCGAAGAGTGCAAGTGCGTCATTGGCAACGGCCTCGTGGTGGACCTTATCGGTCTGATGAACGAGCTCACCGAACTGGTCGAACGCGGGATTAAACTGGATGGCCGTCTATTCATCTCCGACCGCGCGCATATTGTTTTGCAATACCACAAGGAAATCGACGGTGCCAAGGAAGGTCTGGCCGGCGAAGGCAAGAAAATCGGAACCACCCAGCGCGGCATCGGCCCCGCTTATGCCGACAAGGTGGACCGCATCGGCCTGCGCATGGGCGATATTCTTGAAGACGACTTTCTCGACATGGTTCGCGCCAATACGGAAGACAAAAATATTATTCTGGAGAGCATGGGGAACGAACCCCTGGATATCGACAAGCTGCTGCCGCTGGTGAAAGAAGCCGCCGACTATTTGCGACCCTTCATCTGCGACACGATCCCTTTGCTGCATGAAGCCGTAAAAAACGACGACGAGATTCTTTTTGAAGGCGCACAGGGGGTCATGCTTGACGTCGACTTTGGAACCTACCCCTTTGTCACATCCTCCAACACCGGCGCGGGTGGCGCGCCTGCCGGCTCCGGCGTCCCCCCGAACGCGATCGATCGCGTGGTAGGTATCGTCAAGGCGTACACCACCCGTGTTGGCGAAGGCCCCTTCCCGACCGAACTCAAGGATGAAATGGGTGCCCACATCGCCAAGGTCGGGCACGAATTCGGCGCCACGACCGGACGCCCGCGCCGTTGCGGGTGGTTCGATGCCGTCATCGCCCGATACTCGGCCATGGTCGGCGGCATCAACGAATGGGCCCTGATGAAGCTCGACGTGCTTGACGCCGTGGAAACGATCAAGGTCTGCGTTGCCTACGAAGTCGATGGCGAACGTATTACGAACGTACCGGCCAGCATTCGCAAACTGGAACGCTGCACACCGGTGTACGAAGAGTTCAAAGGCTGGAACACTCCGACCACGGGTTGCACGCAGTGGGACGAACTGCCCGAGCAGGCGCAGAAATATGTCGAGTATCTGGAAAACCTGACGGGCGTAAAGGTCTCCATTCTTTCCGTCGGCCCAAAACGGGAGAGCACACTACTGCTCGATCGCTAAAACAACTATGAGGGATGAACTATGAAAGATGAAATTTGGTCTGCGACGCTTTCAATAAAAAGGCCAACGCCGATTGAGTTCCAAATTCATACTTCATCTTTCATATCTCATCGTTCAAAATAATGGATTTCGACCCCCAACCCCTCGAAAAGGTCCCTCGCCACGTTGCCATCATCATGGATGGCAATGGGCGGTGGGCGCAGGAACGGGGCCTTTCGCGGATTGAGGGTCACAAGGAAGGGGCTCAGTCGGTGCGCGCCGCACTGCGCGCCGCCAAGCAGGCCGGAATTGAATTCCTGACCGTATATGCCTTCAGCACGGAAAACTGGAAGCGGCCGCCGCAGGAAATTGATGGATTGATGAAGCTGCTGATCAGCTCGCTGAATGCCTACGAACAGGAGCTGCATGAAAACAAGATTCGGCTGCGCGTGATGGGCCAGCTGGAGCGGCTTCCTTTGCCCGTTCGCGCGCGCATCCAAAAGGCGATCGATGCCACGGCGGCATACACCGGACATACCTTTATTATTGCGCTGAGTTACGGATCCCGCACGGAAATCGCGGAGGCTGCCAAACGGATCACGGAAAAAGTGCAGAGCGGCGAGCTTAAGACCGAGGATATTGATGAGCAGGCGATTTCCGACCATCTCTACCTGCCGGATGTGCCCGATCCGGAGCTGATGATCCGCACCAGCGGGGAACTGCGGCTCAGCAACTTTTTGCTCTGGCAGCTCTCCTATTCCGAATTCTATGTCACCGACACCTACTGGCCGGACTTCCGCGAAGAGCAGTTTTTCAAGGCATTGGAAGCTTACAATCTGCGCGATCGACGCTATGGTGCGGTAAAGAAGAAATAACCGGACGCTCTCATGGACAAGAAACGTATTATTATAGCACTTAGCATTGCAGCGGTTCTTATCCCTGCATTCTGTCTGGTGCCCTGCCGCTGGCCAATCGGACTGATCGGCATGATGCTCTTTGCCGGCATCGGCACATGGGAGTTCTACGGGCTGCTTCACGCGGGCAACGTGGAAGCATCCAAAAAATGGGGTACGGCCAGCGGGCTGATCTTCATTATCGCGACGTGGTATCACATGACCGGCCAGCTTTCCAACAGCATGCTGTGGTGCGTACTGCTGCTGGTGCTGGTCTCCAATTTTTTCCGGATCCTTGCCTACCCAAACCTCCGTAAAGGACTCGTCAGCTGCATGGGAACGATCCTCGGTCTGGTGTATGTCCCCCTGTTCTGGAGCTTCGTGGTACGACTGTTCCTGAGCGGCGATCTCTCGAAGCCCGGCTGGGCGGCGTTCTATGTCATCTTCTGCATGAAAATGGCCGATTCAGGCGGCTACTTTTTTGGCACTCGCTTCGGCAAACACAAGCTGGCCCCGACCATCTCTCCGAAAAAGAGCTGGGAAGGTTTGGCGGGCGGCATCGTTTTCTGCCTGATCGTAAATGTGGCCTGGTGGATCATTTCAAACGGTCACATCAACAGCACCATCTCTTTTTCGCTGGGACATGCGCTCGTACTCGGCTTCCTGTTTCCGATTGTCGGGACGCTGGGAGACCTCGTCGAATCCATGTTTAAACGCGCTGTTGATGTCAAGGATTCCAACACCATGGTCTATGGGCTCGGCGGAATACTTGATATGGTCGACAGCATCCTCTTTGCCGCACCCATGCTTTATATCTACATCGAACTTTTCCTCAGATAATCCCCAAAGGACCACGCCATGCTCGAGATTCTCTATATTGTTGTTATGATGCTGTTCCTATTCGGCGTCACTATTTTCGTCCACGAATGGGGGCATTTCATCGCAGCCCGGAAATGCGGGCTGGTGATTGAGGCCTTCTCGATCGGCATGGGACCCGCCCTCTGGAAGAAGGAGATCGACGGCATCGTCTACAAGATCGGCGCCTTTCCCATCGGCGGCTATGTCTCGCTGCCGCAACTCGATCCCGAAGGGATGGAAAAGGTACAGGGCGACAACAACGAGGCCGACCGCAAGACCCTGCCCGATGTCTCCCCGTGGAAGAAGATCGTCGTCGCCGTCGCCGGACCCCTTTGCAACATCGTCTTTGCCTTCATTCTGGCTCTGATTGTCTCGGCCGCGGATCAACCGGAAAGCCTTGCACTGATCGGTACGGTCGAGGAAGACAGCGCGGCCTATGAAAAAGGGTTGCGCCCTGCCGACCAGATTATCGCCGTGAACGGAAATCCGGTAAAAACCTGGTATGACGCCCAGGTCGAAGCACTGCTCGTCGGCGGCGACTTCGAGGTTACCCTTACGGTGCTGTCCGGCAGCAAGACGCACGACATTCAAATCCAGGCCAACAATCCCGAGGATGGTGACTTTCTGCTGGATGGTATTTCCGAGGCCATTCCCTGCGTGCTGGGCCGTGTCACGCCCGGCTCTCCGGCCGAGGCCGCCGGCATTCAGCCCGACGATATTGTCAAGATATTCAATAGCATCCCGGTCATCGACTGGAACCACTTCACCGAACTCGTCCAGACTGCTCCCGATCAGACCGTCACCATGACCGTCATGCGCAATGATGAACTCGTCGATCTGACCGTAACGCCCAAGTATGACGAAAGCATGGACCGTACGCTGATCGGTGTAAAACTCGGCGGATCGATGTCCATGCCGTGGACCCTCACCGGAAGCCCTATCGAACAGATCAAAAGCGACTCGTCGTCAATCTTCCGTCTGCTCAAAGCACTGACCACCAAGGGCGAAGCCAAGCAGGCTGCCGGAGGGCTGGGCGGCCCCGTGGCCATCTTTACGATGATCTGGTTTGCCCTGAAGATGGGTATCATCAACGCCCTGGGCCTCATCCGCTTCATCAATATCAACCTGGCGGTGCTCAATCTGCTGCCGCTGCCGGTACTCGACGGCGGGCACATCTGCTTTGCGCTGTGGGAAGGCGTTACGCGCCGCAAGGTGCACCCCAAGGTGGTGGCCACGCTGGTGAATGTCTTCGCCATCCTGCTCATCTCCGCCATGGTGTTCCTTTCCTGGCGCGATGCCGACCGCAACTGGAACATCAGCCGGTTCTTCAAGAAAGCCCCTGCGGCCGAACAACCCGTCGCGGAGCCTGCCGAATAGCCGTCACCTGTAGATATGAAACGCACCTACCAAAAGCGGTCGTCGTTCGACTTCAAGAAGCTGGGTCGGATCGCTTTCACGCTTTTTGTTGTTTTCATTGCCTATAAAATCCTGACTCCGCCGAGCCACGAAACCGCACGAATCGACTCGCCCAATGGAAGCAAAACGGCACGCCTGCGCACATTCTACTATTACGACGACCAGCCTTCCTACAAAGTCTACTACCGCGAGTCCGGTAAACGGGCATGGCGAAACCTGCTGTATCTTCCCGCCTACACCAACACGCCTGCGGACTCCGCACAGGCCATGATTGAATGGAGCCCCGACTCCGCGCAGCTCGATCTGCTGATCAACGGCACATCGATCTGGCATCATGTGTTCGAGGATTAAGCGCCCGGGCCGTGAAAATGTAAAATAAATGTCCTCCCTCCCCGTTATATGACTGCACCGGGGAAGACAGGAGGTACAACCATGAAAACATTAACTGGAATAAGCGCAGTACTCGCAACCCTGCTCGCTGGAGCCATGGTCGCTGATGCCCAGCAGCAGAGGAATCCAAAAGGCGCGGGTTCGCAGGCCTATCCGCATTGCGGCAGCCTGAATTCTCGTCAACAGCAACGGGGCCCGAATTCTCGTCAACAG
>JABDQT010000018.1 GCA_013042165.1 Kiritimatiellales bacterium
TCTTCAAAGTCGAACCGTAGTTCGTCGGCGACCTTCCTCATGAAGCGCGCATTGGTAAAGAGCACGAAGGCTCGGCCGCGGCTTTCATTGACAAAGTGCCTGATCGCTTTGGATGCCGCGTCCTCAAAGTCGGGGGCGGCCGGCGGAGGCATATTGACCGGAAGCTGAATCTGCATCTGGCGGGAATAGTCAAAGGGGGAGCCGACCTGGAGCTCGTGACATTCGTCCGCGCCGATGCGATGGCGGAAATAGGCCATGTCGTTTCCGACCGCCAGTGTGGCGCTGGTCATGACGACGCAGGGAACGGTCTCGAAAAGCATTTCCCGCAGGACCGGGCCCACATCGACCGGCGCCGAATAGAGGACGGGCGAGCGCCGCTGCCCCTGCAGTTCCACCCAATAGACATGTCCTTCGAGCGACTGCTTAAGAAACGATTCGACCGTATCACGCAGCTCCAGCCCGCGGTTGCGGATCGATTTGAGTTCGGCCTGTATATCTTCGTTCTCGGTGGTCTGTACAACACTCTTGAGGTGGTCGCACAGCCGGGTCAGTTTAAGGGGGAGATCAGTCTGGATCGGCGGTGGCTCAAAAACGCGCTGCTGCCCTTTTTGCGCACCCAGCTTGAAATGGGTTTTCACCGCTTCGAAAAAAGCGCTCGCGGCTTCGTGCGCCTGATCGGCCATGAACGTACCCTTGCCATCCTTGAGTACCGAGAGGATGCCGCGACGCTTCTCGCTGTGCAGCCGCCGGATCCAGTATTCCGTCTGGTAGAGCGAGAGGCGGATGCCGAGGTGCGAAGACGCGACGTGCTCCATCTGATGCGCCTCGTCGAACACGACGTAGCCGTAAGGGGGAAGCATGGCCGCGCCTTCGGCCCGAAGCGCCAGCTCCGAAAAGAAGAGCGAATGGTTCACCACCAGCACCTGGGCATCCATCATGTCCTGCCGGGCATTGATGTAGTAGCACTCTTGGTAGAACGGGCAGCGCTTGCCGGTACAGTTGCCATGCTCGGCGCAGATGGTTCCCCAGACATCATGGTCGGGCTGCTCCTCCAGTTCCTGAAGGCTGCCGTCGCCCAGTTGCTTGTTACTGGCCAATGCATGGATATCGTCGAGCTGTCGCTCTTTGGCGTGGTCGAACAGATCCCTTCCATTCCGGCGTGCACGCTGGAGCCGAAGCAGGCAGAGATAGTTGGAACGGCCCTTCACCATGACCGTTTTGAAATTGCGGCCGAGCACCTCTTGAACAAAGGGAATGTCTTTGTGCATCAGCTGTTCCTGCAGCGTGATGGTGTAGGTGGCGATGACGCACCGGGTCTGGTGTTCCAGTGCGGTCAGGATCTGCGGCACCAGATAAGCAAAGCTTTTGCCGACTCCCGTTCCGGCCTCGACGGCGAGGTGATGACCGAATCCGGCCGCATCGGCGACGGCCCGGGCCATGTTCTGCTGCTGGGGCCGCAGTTCAAAATCGATGCCGCCCGCGGTGCAGTGCTGCTCCAGCAGGCCTCCCGGCTCGAAAAAAAGATCGGTGGTTTTCGCCGCCTGCGGAGTCGGTACCGGGTCGAGTGAAATCATAATGAGGATTGAGTGATGGCTTTTGAGACGAGATGTTCGGCCAGCGATTGCATCGCTCCGGGGATGGTGGATTCGCGAGCAACAACATCAGGTTCAAGCTGATGTGCTTCCATCGCCTCGGCAGTCGGGTTCCCGATCACGACCGCCGTTTTGTTTTCAAGCGACGCGACGCCCCATTGGCCGATGAAGGATTCCACGCCGGACGCACTCGCAAAAAAGACGGCATCAAAGGCGGGCAGCTCTTTGTGTTCGATGCGCGCGTTGTCATAGATGATGGCGTCCTCGACTTCGGCCCCGGATTCGCGAAGCGCATCGGCCAGCTCGGGGCCGGCTTTGTCGGAGCGCACACGCAGCACCTTTTCGCCCGGGGTCAGGATTTCCCTGGCGAGTGCCTTGAGCGATTCCGCGCTGAACTTTCCTTCCGGCTGGGCATCGACGCGAATACCGTATTCCGCAAACTCGTCGGCGGTTCCGCGCCCGCAGACCATGATTTTCGGAATGGAGCGGTAGTCCAGTTTGTGGAAGGCAGCCAGTTCCATGAAGGCGCGAACCGAGGAGGGCGAAGTAATCACAAGCCAATCAAACGTCTCCAGGTGGGGATGAAAATCGCGCCTGCATTTCAGATGGATGAGCGGGAACTGGATGGGATGGCCACCCAGATCGCGCACCATGTCGACCGCCTTCTGCTGAATGGCATCGGAGCAGGTGAGCAAAACCTTTTTGCCCTGCAGCGCGCCGAGATCGGTCTTGTAGCCATAAGGCACGACGTCGCCGACCATAATCAGGCCGGGATGGCGGATCTGGAGTGTTTGAGCCAGAGCGGGTAGTTCGCCGAGCGTGGTTTTGATGATGGTTTCATCTTCGCCGCCCGCGTTGAAAATCAGCGCGGCCGGGGTATCGGGCACTCGGCCGTCTTCGAGCAGCTGCTGTGCAATGGGTTCGATGGCCTTGATCGACATGTAGTAGATCACCGGCAGCTGATCTTTCATCTCGGCGTCGCATCGGGCAAGCCCGCCGCCGTGCAGGCGCGGGGTGAGGGCCACGAAGCCACGCGAGACATCGCGCCGCGTCAACAGCATGCCGGTACCGGTGGTGGCAGCCTGGAGGGCGCTGATGCCGGGAATGACGCGGAAGGGAATGCCGAGTTCTTCAAGGGCCGCTGTCTCTTCAGCCAGGCGACCGAAGATGCCGGGATCGCCGCCTTTCAGGCGTAAGACCCGCTTGCTCTGCCGGACGCAGTCGCACAGGAGTTTGGTGGTTTCGTGCTGTTCCTTGCTGTGGGCTCCGCATCGTTTGCCGACATCGATGGCGATGGCATGCGGCGGCAGTTCATCGAGCAGGGATGGATCGATGAGTGAGTCGTAGAGGCAGATGTCGCAGTGCTTGAGGCTGCGCAGCGTGGCAATAGTGCATAGCTCCCTGTTGCTGACACCGGCACCCGCGAAAACAACGGTATGCATGAAGAGGCTGCGGAAGGCCTGCAGACGTTTGTCGCCGGCGCGGAAGGTAACGGCGAGATAGCCCTGACCCTCCGGCACCTCAAGTTCATCGAGCGGAATCCATTCGGTGATCCGATCCTCGATGCCGAGGCGAAGCAACGCCGCCGCCGCCATAATAACGATATCAAAATCGCCGCGGTCGACCTGTTCGATGCGCTCCTCGATGTTGCCGCGGATATTTTTCTGGATGGCGCCGGGGAACCGTTTGGTGCTGTAGGCCTCGCGCCGCTCGGAGCTGACGCCGATGACCGGTTTCCCGGGCAGGTCGGAAACGGATCGGCCTTTGGCCAGCACCAGTACATCGCGTGGCTCCTCGCGCCACGGAAGCCAGAACCAGTCGATGTCGTCCGGCATGGGCGCAGGAAGATCCTTGGCGCTGTGTACGGCGAGGTCGATGTCGCCGTTAAGCAGAGTCTTATCGAGCTCGCGGGTAAAGAAGTCGGCCGGGCTTTCACGCAGGTCGGTGGTGCGGTCGGTATCGCCGATGGAAGTGATCGGCACCATCTCGAAGACGATGCCTTCCAGCATGCCCTCGATCCGGTCCAGCGCACCGCGGCATTGTGTCAGCGCGAGGCTACTCGGCCGGGTTCCGGTTTTTAAAACTAGTTGCGATCTTTTCATAGAGATCCTGGTGGTCGGCGGCAATGGCCCGGCTGCGGGAGAGGACTTCGTTCATGTCGGTCAGCTCGCGGCGGTACCAGTATTTGAGGCCGTCAAGGTCGACTACAGTGATGTCGGAAGAGAGATCATCGAGTTCGGGGTCGATATTGCGCGGCATGCCCAGGTCAATAATGGAGACTTCACGTTCCTGATTGAAAAACGGGGCGTGGCCGATATGCAGCAGGTGGCCGGGGGCCTCCGCCGCGCTGACGATAATGTCGGCCTCGGTGACGAGGTTCTTGATTTCGTTGAAGGTGCAGAGTTCCACCTTGCCGTTCCATTCAGCGGGCACATCGGGCCGATTGATGTGGTAGCACCAGATGACCCTGCCGACCCGGGACTGACTGTCCTGCACAAGACCTTTTCCGATCATGCCCGCGCCCAGCACCATCAGGGTGGAGTCGGCCATGTCCGAGCGGTTGGCTGCGAGATATCTGAGGGTCAGATCCTCGATTTCATAACTGTGCAGGATCGGCGCCACTTCATTCTTGATGGCCTTGGAGACGTGCAGGGCCGACGAGATCCATGCTTGCATCATGTTGCCGGCCCAATCGCGTTGCTTGGCGGTCTCGAGGGCGTCCTTGATCTGGGCGGTGATGTGGTTTTCACCGGGGGTCTGCGAGAGCATGCCGGCGGTGACCAGGCACAGATGCTCAAAGGCGTCCCGACCTTGCTTGAGGTAGAACTTGTCTTCCTTGAGGCTGGTGAAGCCCATGATGTGCCGCAGGATACCGTTACGGGCGGTCTCCTCCGAGACCACGGCAATGACCTCGATGCGGTTGCAGGTGTTGAGGATCATGAATTCGTGGATGCCCCATAGCTGCATGATCATGAAACCGGCCTGCTCGAAACGGCGGCCGGACAAATGGTACGGTTCGCGCTCCTCGACCGTCAGGTGGTTGTGGTCGGTGCCGACCACGATCAGATGCGCGGCTTCCATCATTTCCAGATGCCGTGCCAGGCTGTTCTTGATCATCTTGGACTGGCGGCAATCCGTGCCGCCGGAGGAGACGGAAAGGGTTAGTTGTTCGTGGCGCACAATGGCCGGAGTGGTGAAATCACCTTCGGCCCAGTTGCCGTCGACGCAGCAGCACAGGATGTCCTCGTTGCGGCAGCACTCGAGTACCTTGCGGTTAACGCCCCGGCTGTTGGTGGCGGCATACACCAGCGTGGCACCCGCAACATCGTGCTCTTCGAAGCGGCGGACGGTGTGAGTGACCTGCCCCTTTTCGATGATTTCACCCAGTTCGTCGCAGACCTCGGGGCTGACGACGGCGACTTTGGCATCGGCATCGAGGAGCAGTCGAACCTTGCGCCAGGCCACCTTGCCGCCGCCGACCACCAGACAGGGGCGATCGGACAGGAACAGGTTGATGGGTATACCGTTTTGGAGTTGTTCTTTATCAGTCATGGTTCCAAGTGCGCAGAAGAGTAGATCAAAGCCTGTATGGTTTGACTAGGCCTGTTTGCCCTATTTCGTCAAAGCGGGAAAAAATACTGAACTCGCCGTACCCTGTAAAGAGGCGAGGGGCGAATCTTGCACAAGAATCTCAACGCACCCGCTTCAGGCCTGGCCGTCCTGGATGCTGATATATCGGCAGTCGGCCGGCTTATGCGGATTCGGAGTCTAATCGAACTCAACGGTCGCGTCCCGGAGCAGGACGGGATATTGGTAGCCGTAGCCGAAATCAAGGTCGGTGGCCAGCACCGTGCCGGTTTTTGCCGCCGATACGATACTGCAGATTGTGAGCAGGATGATCGGAATATGAATGAGATTTCGTATGATCATTTACCGTCGCTGTCGGACGTTTTCTGTTTCTTGCGGCCGATCCGGCTCTCTTCCGGTTTTAGGCGTTCTTTGTCGGACGGGCCTTCGTATCCGGAGAAAGCGGTCCATTTGACCGGATATTCCTCGGGGTCGAACATCACGAAGTAGAAGTGCCAGATGATGATGGCGGCGCAGGCGAGAATGGCCTCGTAGTAGTGGATGGCGATGCAGACATCGAAGAACCATTTCGGGAAGTAGGCGAGGGTCCACTCTTCATAGGTCAGCAGAACGCCGGTGAGCACCATGACAACGGAGCCCCAGACCAGAGCCCAGTATTCGGCTTTTTCGATGTAGCTGTAATGCTCGAAGCGGGCACGCTCTTTGCGCAGGCCGAGGTAGAAGCAAAGCATCTGTCCGAAATGCACGAAGTCGGACCCGCGCGGTGCGAGCTGCTGAATCTGCCAGCGCCCGCGTTTGGTGAAGATGATGTAGCCGAGGTGGTAGAAACTCAGCAGGATGAAGATGATCGCCATCAGGCGGTGGCTCAGTCCCCGGAAATCGTAGCTATGGCCGACGAACGGCCGCGCCCACCAGGCGTCGGGATTGACGAGTGCAAATCCGGTATAGCCCAATACGATGAAGGTGGTGGCGAGGATGGCGTGCTGGATGCGCTCGTTGAGGGTCATGCGATGCGGACCGCCCCCGCTTTCGCGCAATTTCTTAAAGTGTTCGCTCAGTTTATGGAAGAGGTCGAGCGCGTTGTGCAGCAGCATGCCGCCAAGCACCACCATGAAGAGGATGATATAGATGTTCCGCACGACCGAGCTGGCACTCTTTTCCATGCCGGGGCGGGTGCCGGAATGAATCTGTCCCTGCGCGACAAGATCGGTCACGCCGGCGTGGCAGACGCTGCAGGTCTTCTGGAGGTTTTCGGGGTGGATGGAAGAGCGCGGATCGCTGGACGGCAGGATGTCGTGCTTGCCGTGGCAGGAGGCGCAGTTGGCGGCGGTGACGGAGCCGAGCCGCATGGAGAGGCCGTGGTAGCTGTCCATGTAGGTTTCGACGGCGAACTTGGGCAATCGGTATTTGGTCACGATACGCTCGGCGGCATGGCAGGAGGCACAGGTTTCGGAAATATGGGCGGAGGAGACTTTGGATTCTTCGGAGGCGACGGCGGCGATTTCATGTTCGCCGTGGCAATCGGTGCAGGTAGGCGCGTCCTTGATGCCTTCGGCCACGGCTTCGCCATGGATGCTGCGCGAAAAGGTCTGCGCAATATTCTCGTGGCACTTGCCGCAGGTGGCGGGAATGTTCTGCCAGTAGAGTTTTGATTTTGGGTTGGTCGATTTCAGCAGGTTGTGGGAGCCGTGGCAGTCGGTGCAGGTGGCCGCGGACGAGCCGTCCTCCAGATTGGCCATGCCGTGAACGCTATGTTCATACGTATCGATCGGGGCGAGCTGGTGCAGGTTAAACTGCTTCATCTGCTCAACATCGCCGTGACACCGGGCGCAGGTTTGCGAAATGTTTGCGCGGTTGATGGGTGATTCGGGATTCTTTGCATATACGATATGGTGCGCGTCGCCGTGACAGTCCTGGCAGCTGGCGGCCTGATCCCGTCCCTTTTGCAGAGCCAGTCCATGTGAACTTTGCAGGTAGATTTCCGATTCAATGTCGTGGCATTCCGAGCATTCGACTTTTTTCAACGGGGTGTCGTGCTCTGCTTCGGTAATATCGCTATGACAGCTTGTGCACTGGTTGTCGGCATGGACGGATCCGCCAAAGAGATGTCCGTCGATAAACGGTTCTGCATCCTCTTCGCCATGGCATTCCAGACAGGCGGAGTTTTCAATCTCCACTGCGGTGGCCGGCATTACAGCGAGCCACAGAGAGCAGGTAAAGAGAAAGGGGAGGAGGTTTGGGTGTCTACATAACCGGAACGCCTTCGTGGCATTCATCGCAGCGGGTTTCTTTCCATTCTTCATCAATATCCTCGGGGTGCTTAAAGGGCAGGCCGCCTGTGTTTATGCTGGTAACATTAAGACCGGGCCCCTGGGCAATGATGGTGTGGCAGGAATCGCAGTCGCGTGAGATGGTTTGCCCCTGTTCGGTTTGATGGTCGCCGTTATGGCAACGGAAGCAACCGGGCGTAATCATGTGGCCGATATGGTCGGGATATTCCTTCCAGCTGACCTTCATTTCCGGGAAAATATTCTGGCTGTAGATGCGCTGCACGGCGGTAATGGCCTGCTCGACCTCCTGCCCGCCTTCAGGATAGGCGTCCGTGAGTATCTGCTCAATGGCCTTTAGTGCTTCGCCTTCGGTTGTATAGTCTCCGGTCAGGGCTTCGATGCCGTTTGCCTTGATTTCGGAAAGATCCGGATTGAGTTGCCGGTTGGCCAGCGCATCGTTCAGTGCCCGTTCGGGAGAATGGTACTGGTGTGTGGGCCTGTTGTGGCAGTCGATGCAGTCCATGGTGCGGATTTCCGATGAAGCAATCTGTTCGGGGGTCAGCTGCTTGCTTTTTTCCGAGGTTTGGAAAATGGTCTGGTTGCCGTCTTCATCGGTCATGCGGATCCACGGAATGTCCAGCCGTTGTTCATCGGCGGCAATATATTCAATCTTGTTGTTGGCCGTAACATGCCAGTGGATTCCTTCGGGATGGTTGATTTCGGCGTTTCCGCCGCCCACCTTGAGAAGCATGTGAATGGTCCACGGAGAATTTTCCTCATCGGCGCGGAAGTAGGTGCGCTTGAGCTCGGTGGCCCCGAAAAACTTTTCGGGCCAGTGGCAGGTGTAGCAGGTTTCCTTGGCGGGGCGCAGGTTGTGCACCGGTGCCGGAATGGGGCGGTTGTATTTGTTGAATATTGTGGAATAGACCTGATAGAGACCGTTCAGCTTTGCCTTCACAAAAAAGTCGGCGCCGGGGCCGATATGGCATTTGGTGCAGCCGGCATTTGCGTGCGGCGAGTTCTGGTACGCCGTGTATTCCGGTTTCATGACGCTGTGGCAGGTCTTGCCGCAAAATTCGACCGATTCGGTAAAATGATAGGCGCGGTAGCTGCCCACCACGCTGATGGCAATGAAGCACAGGGTTACTACGATGATCCCGACCAGCGAAATAAACTGCCGCCGGTCGTTGAGGTTGATGACCGGGAGTCGTTCGGACGCCTTGCCACTTATCCTGCGCCTCCGCTCGCGCAAGACTCCGACCAGAATGAGCAGCAGCCCGCTGATCAGGATGGCCGGAACCACCATATAGGTGAAGATGCCCGTATATGGATTGTCGAAGTGGCTCCGGGCATCGATAATGAGCAGTACGGATCCGACGATAAAGCCGAGCGCGGTCAGGACCATGCCCACTAGACTGGTGAGGTTGTAGATCAAACCGCGTTTGCCTGCTGCGTTTTCCATGGGATCCCCGATAGATTTGATATCGTCTGATAAATGATCGAGGCGATCGCCATAGTCAAGTTAATAATGGATATCGAGATATATTTTATAGCGAAGAGTTTATATTGTAGATAAAAAGGTCTATAATTAACTCGTTGGGTAGTTTGCCCTCTGCTACTCTCCGTATGTATTAGAACGCAGGGGTGTTAAATGATTTCGGTATCTCATACCACCAGCCATGCCATACGCGCACTTGCCTGCCTGGCGGGTTGCGCCGACCCGCCGGCCAGCATCAAGGATGTGGCCGCATGTGCCGATGTGCCTCAGGCCTATCTGGCAAAAATCGTAAAAAAACTTAATGATTCCGGAATTATTGAGTCCAAGCGCGGTCACAAGGGAGGCATTTGGCTGGCGCGCCCGGCCAAGCTGATCAGTCTGTTGGAGATATGCATCGCACTGGAAGGCGATGATTTTCTCGGCACCTGCCTGCTGGGATCGGAATGCTGCAGCGATGACCGGGATTGCCCCACCCATCAGTTCTGGATGAAGAACCGGGAGCTCATTCGCCGCGAGTTTGACCGGATAAAGCTTTCCGATGTGCTGGCCTTTTACCGGGAGCGCGGTCTTCACCACATGCCTACTGTCGAAGAGCTTGCCGGCTCGGGCCTGCCCTTCGCTTCGGAATGATCTGGAAAAGTGTAAAGCATTAATGATGAAGATTTAGTGTTCATAAACCAGATAGGCGACACGATCTTTTGGAGAGCTTTAATTGTACTCGAACAGAGACTAGTGAGATTTAATCTAAAATAGATATCGATATCTATTAACAGTAGACAGGGTGTTGCGGTTCGTGCTCTAAATATGAGTATAGGCATCTTAATAGTATAGATTACATCCGGTAAGTGGAGAGGACTGGTTATGAGAACTGCAGGAATGATTCAGGCATGGGTGTTCACCGCATGTATTATGGCGTCCTCCTCCTGGGCGCAAACCGGCGATCCGGCCAAACTGATCGGCACCAAGAAGTGTGCCATGTGCCACAAGAAGGACGACAAAGGCAATCAATACGGAAAATGGCAGTCGCTCAAGCATTCCAAGGCCTACGAGGTGCTGGCCACCGCAGAAGCCAAAGCGGTAGCGGCCAAGTTGGGCATCGATGACCCGCAGTCGAGCGGTAAATGCCTGAAATGCCATTCGACCGCATACTACTTTACTGAAACGCTGCAAAGCGAAGCCGTTGCGGTGGAGGACGGCGTTTCCTGCGAATCCTGTCACGGGCCGGGTGCTGATTATAAGAAAAAATCTGTCATGGAGAGCCGGGAGGCATCGATTGCCGGCGGTATGGTTTATCCCGCCAAGGAGAAGAGCTGCACCCTTTGCCACAACGACAGCAATCCGAACTGGGATCCGAACCGTTATACCCTGCCGGACGGATCCAAGACCGGCTTCGACGTGAATCAGGCCTACGAAAAAGTCAAGCATGAGAGACCGGCCGAACCGGCATCCTGAGTACATCAATGAAAACACCCGAGCACCAGATCACCCGAAAATTTTTTGTGGCGGGATTGAACTACCGGACCGCTCCGGTCGAGGTGCGCGAACGCATGGCGGTGGCCCATCCCGATCGGATCGAGGTGAGCCGGTTGCTGCAGCTGAAGATTGGCTTAAGCGAAGTCGTGGTGCTGTGGACCTGCAACCGCGTTGAAATCTACGGTGTGGCCTCGCGGGAAGACGAGATCGATGTGGCACCCATGTTCGAGTGCCTCTCCCGGGAAGCACCGAGCCTCGGCTCACACCTCTATTGCCACCGCGGTGTCGATGCGATGAGACATCTCTTTAAAGTGGCCGGCGGGCTGGATTCCATGGTGCTGGGCGAAACCCAGATTACCGGTCAGGTTCGCGATGCCTATGAAGCCGCGCGTGAGGAAAAACTGGTGGGTAAAATTCTCAACAGCGTTTTCCAGAAAGCCCTGCAGACCGCCAAGGCGGTGCGTACGCAAACGTCGATCGGCAAAGGTGCGCGTTCCGTCGGCGGTGTGGCCGTTGCATATGCCAAGGACGTATTGGGAACACACGGGCTCGGCCGGCATTCCGTGTTGATGATCGGTGCCGGCGAAATGGCCGCCTGCTGCCTGCGGCATCTCCAGAAGAAAGGCGATTGTTCCGTTGTGGTCGCGAACCGTTCCCCCGCCCGTGCTCAGGAACTTGCCGACGAGTTTGACGGAACCGCGATCTCTCTCAACGAAATGTTCGATGCCATGGCCGATGCCGATGTGGTGATCAGCTCGACCGGCAGCCCCGACACCGTGATCAATTGCAAGGATGTAGAACCCGTGATGGAGCAGCGGGCCGGTCGGCCGCTGGTCATGATCGACATCGCCGTTCCGCGTGATATCGATCCCGCCGTTGCAGAGGTCGAGGGCGTGCATCTGCACGATATCGATGCGCTTGAAACGACGGTGCAGCAGACGCTCGGGCGCTGGGAAAAAGATCTGGAGTTATGCGAAGCCATTATTGAAACAGAAATTGAAAATCTGCTGGAGCAGTTCCAGCGCCGCCACGTGGCGGCAAATGCATATCACAACGCAGCAGCGTTGGCGGTCTAGATAGGGAATAGGGAAGCACGTTGTTAACTACCGGCTGGGGGTCAGCCATGGAGAGAAAAATGAAAAAGCAAAAAACAAACAGACTCGGGTTCAGGGGAATCATGCTTACGGCAGCTGCTCTTTTTGGACTGGGAGCACTTCAGGTCGATGCGCAGGATCTGAAAATCAATGCGCGTCCGCTGACGCCGCAGGAAATTGTGGATTATGGTCTGACAAACACCACGCAGGTCTCCGGCGGCAATCACGTTGTGGGGCTCGGACAGCCGGTCTATCTGGAACTAATGATCGATGCGGATTTGATTGAAGATGGCACCGTGGTTACACAAGCCGCCTGGTCGCTCGATGCGGTGGTTGATGATCTGGATACTCCGATCGCATCCTCTGCGGTGATTGCCAACAGCCCGTTGCCATCGGCCATGCCGACTTATGATTCCGTCGACCGGGTCGCCTACGAAGTGCTTGACCGTGCCGTGATCGTGCCGGACGTGCGCGGTACCTATGAAATTTCCGCGCAGGCACTGACCACCAACGGCGTTCTCGATGCGAGTTTCGAAGTGGTTGGATCCGTATTTATCGGCAAGGACAGCGCGGCTTGCCTGCTGTGCCATGCCAGTAAGCATGCGGAATATAACCTGACCCATCATTCGACGGCCTTTATAGAGCAAATCAACGGTGAGGGCAGCAGCCATTTTCAGGCATACTGCATCAAATGTCACACCACCGGCTATGACGCCGCACCGGGTGCAGTTAACGCTGGCTTTGACGATGTTGCGGCGGCCGAGGGCTGGACCTTCCCGACCGAATTATCGACCAACAACTTTGACAACATGCCGCTGGCGTTGCAGATGAAAGCAAATGTTCAATGCGAAAGCTGCCACGGCCCGGCCCAGGAACACCTTCGCACGGGTGGCGACATCAGCAAGATTTCGATCAGCATGAGTGCCGGGAACTGCGGACAGTGCCACGATGCCGCATCGCACCACGTAAAGAATTTCGAATGGGGTAACTCGTTGCATGGACGGACCGAAGTCGACCGTTCGGGTTCCTGCACTGCATGCCATACTGCTGCAGGCTTTGTCGATGCCAACGATCCCGGCATGAATGAGGATGGCGACGTGATTCCAATCACGGCCACCTTCAAGGAAGGCATCACCTGTGCAGCCTGCCATGATCCGCACTCTCCGGGTTCAGGCGTTCACCAAGTCCGCGGCATTGAAAGCGTTACGTTGCCGAACGGCGATGTGATCACACAGGGGGGCAATGGATTGGTTTGTATGTCTTGCCATAAATCCCGGCGGGATGCCGACTCCTACGTTCTTGGCAATGTCAGCAGATATTTTGGTCCGCACCATGGCCCGCAAGGCGATATGCTGGCCGGTGTCAATGCCATCGAATATGGGCAGGATATGCCCTCCTCCAAGCACCTGAGTGTGGTTGAAGACAGTTGTGTGGAATGCCATATGCAGGAAACCCCGGACGGTCTGCCGGAATACGCCGCAGGCAAGGTTGGAGGACACTCCTTTATGCTGTCCTACCACGATGGCACCAATGCGCCTATTCACCTGACCGAAACCTGCCTGTCTTGCCACGGTGAAATTGAAGACTTCGACTTTGGTGGCGAGGACTACGACCGTGATGGCATGGTTGAAGGGGTTCAGTCTGAAATCAAAGGCCTGATGGAGCAGCTCGCTCTGCAGTTGCCACCAATCGGATCGCCTGAAATCGATAAGGCGGGTCTTGCTGTTGAGTTCAACACGCAGGCGCTTAAGAGTGGTCTCTACAACTATCTGTTCGTTGAGGAAGATGGCAGTCATGGCGTACACAACCCGAAATATGCGGCCGCCATCCTGCGCTCCTCGATCGCCGAACTGTTAGGCGGTATCGATATCGACTGCGATGGCCTGCTGGACTCATGGGAAATGGATAACTTCGGCAACTTGACCAGCCAGTCCGGCACCGACGACTCTGACGGTGACGGCCTCAACAACATCACGGAAGCGAATCTGGGCACCGATCCCACGCTGGCAGATACCGATGGAGACGGCTTCTCGGACCTGGCTGAAATGCAGGGCGGCAGCAATCCGCTGGATGATACCAGTATACCGGACGGCGACATGGTTATCCTGACCGCAGCCGAAATCGGCTACCTGCCGAAGGGTACCAACACGATGGTCACGTTCCAGGCCGTGGACAGCCTGTCCGAGGGCAGCTGGTTCGACGTTGGTTCGGCGCACACC
>JABDQT010000128.1 GCA_013042165.1 Kiritimatiellales bacterium
AGTTCCCAGGTCCAGAAGAAGGGCGTCCAGTCGATGTAGGGGACCAGTTCCTCGACGCTGACCGAAAACTCGCGCAAACCGAGGAAGTCCGGCTTCGGCGGGGTATAGTTTTTCCAGTCGAGTGACAGCTCATTCGCACGCGCCTTTTCCAGCGGCATGAACTCCTTGGCCTGCTGGGTGGCGTGGTGTTCCTTGCGAATGCCCTCGTATTCGATTTTTACGGCACGGGTAAACTCCTCGCCACGGCCAAGAATCGACTGCACCGTCGTTACGGCGGTCGAGGCATCGAGCGAGTGCATCGCAAGTCCGTCATATTCCGGCGAAATTTTTACCGCCGTATGCTTTTTGCTGGTGGTGGCTCCGCCGACAAGCAGCGGCGTCTGCATGCCTTCGCGCTGCATCTCCTTGGCCACGTGCACCATTTCGTCGAGCGAGGGCGTGATCAGGCCGGAGAGGCCGATGATATCCGCACCCCAATCCCGGGCCTCCTTGAGAATGGTGTCCCACGGCACCATCACGCCGATATCTTTCACGTCATAGTTGTTGCAGGCGAGCACCACCCCGACAATGTTCTTGCCGATATCGTGCACATCGCCTTTTACGGTGGCCATCAGCACCTTGCCGGCGCTCGAGCTTTCCGCGCCCTCTTTTTCCGCTTCGAGATAGGGCAGCAGATAGGCGACCGCCTTCTTCATCACGCGTGCGCTCTTGACCACCTGCGGCAGAAACATTTTACCGGAACCGAACAGTTCACCTACCACGCCCATGCCGGCCATGAGCGGGCCCTCGATTACCTTGAGCGGGCGCTCATATTTTTGACGGGCCTCTTCGACGTCTTCGTCAATGTGGTCGGTAATACCCTTGACCAGTGCGTGCGAAAGCCGCTCCTCCACCGAAGCTTCGCGCCACGCCTGGGTTTCGGCCTCCTTCTTTGCGCTGCCGCCTTCGGATTTGATGAGCTCGGCATATTCAATCAGGTTTTCGGTCGCGTCGTCCCTGCGGTTGAGCAGCACATCCTCCACGCGGCTCATCAGCTCCTCGGGCACTTCGTCGTACACCTCGAGCATGCCCGGGTTGACGATACCCATGTTCAAGCCGGCCGCCATGCCGTGATAAAGAAAGGCGGCATGGATCGCTTCGCGTACGCGGTTGTTGCCGCGGAACGAGAACGACACATTGCTGATGCCGCCGCTGACCGATACACCGGGCAGTGTTTCGCGAATCACCCGGGTGGCTTCGAAAAAGGAGGTGGCGTTGATGCGGTGCTCTTCCATGCCGGTGCCGATCGGAAAAACATTCGGGTCGAAAATAATGTCGGTCGGATCGATGCCGAGCTCATCCACGAGAATATGATAGGCCCGCGTGCAGATCTCGATGCGTCGCTCGGTGGTATCGGCCTGGCCGGTTTCGTCAAAGGCCATCACGACCATGCCCGCGCCGTAGCGCTGGACCTTGCGCGCGTGCTCGCGGAATTCGTCTTCGCCTTCTTTCAGGCTGATGGAATTGACGATCGCCTTTCCCTGCACGCATTTGAGTCCGGCTTCGATGACCGCCCATTTCGAGGAGTCGATCATGGTCGGAACGCGCGAGATATCGGGCTCGGCGGCCACCAGATTCAGGAACCGCACCATCATCGCCTCGGAATCGATCAACCCTTCATCCATATTGATGTCGATGATGTTGGCGCCGTTCTCGACCTGGTGCTGGGCAATCTGCAGGGCTGCTTCAAGGTCGCCCTCACGGATCAGCCGGGCAAACCTGGGCGAGCCGGTGATATTCGAGCGCTCGCCCACCATCACCAGATTCATTTCCGGCGTGATGCGCAGGGGTTCGAGTCCGCTGAAGCGCGGAGCGGTGTCCGGCTGCGGCGGGATGCGCGGCGGGTGCTTTTTGACCACTTCGGCCATGGCGCGGATGTGGTCGGGTGTTGTGCCGCAGCAACCGCCCCAGATATTGGCCAGACCATGCGCGGCAAAATCATCGTAGATCCGGGCCATGTCCGCGGGCGTATCGTCGTAGCCGCCGAAGGCGTTGGGCAATCCGGCATTGGCATAGATGCTCACATAGCAGGGGGCCACCTCGGCCAGCTCTTCGATATAAGGACGCATGTCCTCGGCCCCGAGCGCGCAGTTGATCCCGACGGAGATGGGGTTCGCATGTTCGATGCTGTACCAGAAGGCGGTGGGGGTCTGGCCGGAAAGCGTGCGGCCGGACTTGTCGGTAATCGTGACCGAGATCATCACCGGCAGACGGCGGCCGGTTTTTTCGAATACTTCTTCAATGGCGAACAGGGCCGCTTTGGCATTGAGCGTGTCGAAGATTGTTTCAACCAGCAGGAGATCCACGCCGCCTTCGAGCAGCGCTTCCGTCTGCTCGGTGTAGGCCTTGACGAGATCATCGAAGGTAACGGCACGGAAACCGGGGTCGTTTACATCCGGCGAAATGGACGCCGTGCGATTGGTGGGACCGATGGAGCCGGCGACAAAAAGCGTGCGCGAAGGATCATTGGACATCACGCGCTCGACTGCGCGGCGCGCGACCTGGGCGGCCTCGAGGTTGAGCTCGCGGACGAAGGCTTCGAGGCCATAGTCGGCCTGGGATATGGTGGTGGAGCTGAACGTGTTGGTTTCGATGATGTCGGCGCCGGCTTCCAGGAAGGCGACATGGATATCTTCAATCACATCCGGCTTGGTGATGACCAACAGATCGTTGTTGCCCTTCAGGTCGGAAGGGTGGTCCGCAAAACGGTCCCCGCGAAAGTCAGCCTCTTCGAGTGTATGCTTCTGGATCATGGTGCCCATGGCGCCGTCCAGCATCAGTTGCCGCTCTTTCAGCAATTCCTCAAAACATCTACCGCGTTCTTCTGTATATTCCATCGGTTGGTTTTCCCGTTCTTCAGCTCATACTTGATATGAGCTGACTGTATATATCCGTTTATCCGGATATTGCAATATAAAATGCGCTACTTAATGAATCAGAGGTTTTTAAGCCTTTTCAGGGTTGGTGGGAAGTCAAATTGCGCTGACAGCGGGCTGAAAAAGAAAGCGACGCAAGGTAAAGGGGTATCCCTGCGCCGCCCATTAGGAAGAAGAAACTGTGAAGCTTCTCTTATTCACGGAACGAAACGCTTCGCGGATATGGGACAAAAAAGTCGGGAAAAAGAAATTATTTGATTTCGGACCCTCTTTTCAGGATTTGCTTGTCACAGAAAACCTTTATCCGATCGATGGCGATACCAGGTGGGTTTCACTTATCAAGCTTCGGGACGGGGTGCTCTTCAAAAAGATTGAGCTGCACCATCGACGGCATATCGGTTTTCGTCAGGTCGCCGATCTCGATTCTGGTCAGACGCGCGGGCCGGGTACGCAGGAATACCGTACCTCTCGGGATGATCGCGCTGTTACGAATAGGCGAAGAATGCATCGATGTCGACATGCAGAAAAGTTTTATGGGGCTGTTCCATGCGCTCTTGCGGTTAAAATCTGGGTGCTCTTTAATGCTTTGCTTCAAATGAAAATCATTTAAGCTCTCTAACAACTGTCGTATAAATATATGTAGTGGTCGCCATGGAAGAGAAATCACATCCACAGGAAGAGCACAAGGATGCGCGCGATATCATCCTTGATCTCAACTTTGTGCCCCAATGGGCCCGCAAGCCGCCGGGTGAAAATCATTACAGCAAGCGCGAAACAACCGATCGTGCGCGGCCGCGCCGCAAGGACGACCGGCGACCGCCCCGGCGCGAGGGCCGCAAGGATGAACGGCCACGCAAGCCCAGGCCGGAGCGCTCCGACCGTCCCGTCCGCAAGGCTCCGCCGCGGGAACCTATTAAAGAGCTTCCGGTTACCGTCACCTTCCTGCCGGAGCAAAAGCGTCTTGCCTCGCTGGTGCGGCAGATCCACCACTCGCGCCGCGCCTATCCGCTGATGGATCTCGCCAATCTGCTGATCCATGACGCCGAAGGCTATCTGGTGAAGATTGAGGCCAACAAGGACACTCCCGATTTCGAGTTATACCACTGCAGACAGTGCAAGGCGGTTGCTTCCACTGAAGAGATGATCATTCAGCACATCCAGGCAAAGCACCTGACCGATTTTTATGACAAGGAAGAGATTGAGAGCGAACCGCCTGCCGGAAATTTTCCGGGGGTCGCCCGCTGCCGGAAATCGGGTATCCTGCTCGGTCCGCCGAACCACCACAGCTATGCCGAGAAGCTGGCGGAAGTGCACCAGTTGCGCTTTGCCCATCTCTCGCTCGATGAATACAAACGCAGCATCGAGATTGTGAAGGATGAGGAACTGGTTGAGCGCTGGAAGGAAGAGAGCCGCAAGCAAACCGTCTACCGACTTAAATCCGACACTGAAGCCGAGCCGGTCGATCTGAAGAAGGCGGAGGTCGATTTTGCCAAGCAGGTGCCTGGGCTCTATGAAATGACCCATCGTGCCATCGTTCCTGCCAAAGTAGCGCAAGGTTTGGACGATCGCCATATCACCCATGCCATTCGTCAGGTGTGGAGCAAGGAAAGCCGTTTTCCGATCACCATGTCGTTTGCCATGCGGGCGGCATTCCGCCATATGCATCTGCACATCTTCAAGGCCGGCAAAATCAATTTTGTGACCCACATCAAACCGCATGCCGTCAAGCCCGAGGACACGGTCGAAAACATTGCCGAAGTTCTTCGCTTTTTGAAGGAGCACCCCGGCTCGACCCGGCAGCACCTGCTCGAATGCCTGCATCCCTCGCTCGATCCGTCTTCCGAGGAGGCGAAGGATGCGCTTCAGCCGCTCGGCTGGCTTATTGAGCGGGGCCACATTATCGAATTCTTCAACGGAACCCTTTCTGTTCCCCTTGGCCGTAAAAAACGGTAAAGGCGGCAATAAAAGCACCGTTCATGCGTTTTTTACGAGAGGGTATAAGCGTTGGTTACGCTTGACGAATCCAGGGTGGGTACGCATGCTTCAGACGATTGGTCAAAGGACGATTTCCATGATTGGGGCAGAGACAAATAGATTTATTTTAATGGGTGTGATGGCCGTTTTCACAGCCGTCTCGTGCCATGCCGCCTCGGAATACGAGCGTGAGCGATACAATGTGATTGTCGATCGTTCTCCCTTTGGCACGGAAGAGCTGGCTGCGCCGGAGCCGGACACCTCGGTGCAGGATGCCGCGGCCGCTCAGGCGGCATCAAAGGAGCTACGCCTCTGCTTTCTGCTGGAGTCGGAGGACGGCGAAATCCGGGCCGGCTTCGAGAACAAGACGGCCAAGGCAGGGGACCCCAAAAGTATCATGCTCATGGTGGGCGAAAGCTTCCGCGGCATGAAGCTGCTCAATATTGACCTGGAGAACTCAAGGGCAACATTGCAACGCAATGGCTCGCGGGTGCTCTTTTCGTTGACGAAGCCTGCCGCGGCCGCTACTGCCGCGAAGAAGTCTGTTGCTCAACCGCAGCGCCGTTTCGGTGGCGGGTTTCGTCGTCAACCTCCGCAACAACCGCAGAAGCCGCCGGAACCGGAGCTTTCGCCCGAAGAACAGGCGAAAAAACGGGAGGAAGTGCGCGAAAACCTGCGCCAGTATCAGATGGAAGTTATCCGGGCCGGCATGCCGCCATTACCGATTCCGCTTACCCAGGAAATGGATGACCAGCTGGTTTCCGAAGGAATCCTTCCGCCAGGAAGTCAGTAGCCGGACTACTCGTCGTATTCATTCTCTTCGGTGACGCGCAAAATCTCGTCGATGGTCGTAACTCCGGCCAGCACCTTGTCCCAGCCATCCTCGCGCAGCGTCCGCATGCCATGTTCGAGCGAGGTCCTCTTGATGTCGCTGGCGGAGGCGTGGGCAATGACGAGTGGCCGGATTTCATCGGTCACCGGCAGGATTTCAAAAATACCGGTACGGCCCTTGTAGCCGTTGCCGCGACATTCGTCGCAGCCAACGGCTTCGTATATGGGCCCTTCCTTTGCCAGCCGTTCGACTGGAAAGTTGTGCTCGCGGAGAAACGTTTCGTCCACCTTCACCGGCTGGCGGCAGGCTTTGCAAAGGCCGCGCACGAGGCGCTGGGCCACGATACCCTCGACCGAAGAGGCCACCAGAAACGGTTCAATACCCATGTCGAGCAGGCGGGTGATGGTGCTGGCAGAGTCGTTTGTATGAATGGTGCTGAATACCAGATGGCCCGTCAGTGCAGCGCGAATGGCAATTTCCGCCGTTTCCTTATCGCGGATTTCCCCGACCATGATCACATCGGGATCCTGGCGCAGGAAGGTGCGCAGGGTATTGGCAAAAGTCAGCCCGATTTCGGGTCGCATCTGCACCTGGTTGACGCCGGTCATTTCATATTCGATCGGGTCCTCGGCCGACATGATGCGCTTGTCCACCGAGTTGATGGTGTGCAGCCAGGCATAGAGCGAGGTGGATTTTCCTGAGCCGGTCGGTCCCGTCACCAGCAGGATCCCATGGGGGCGGGTGATCATTTTCTTCAGCAGCGAGCTGTCGTGGTCATTCAACCCGAGATCTTTCATGGTGATCAGGCCGCCACCGCGCATCAACAGACGCAGACTCACGCTCTCGCCATAGACCGTCGGCATGGTGGATACGCGCACATCGATCTCGGCACCGCGGATGCGGACGCTGATACGGCCATCCTGCGGCAGGCGCTTCTCTGCAATATCCATGTTGGCCATCACCTTGATGCGCGAGATGACCGACGACTGGAAACGCTTCAGTTGCGGCGGCATCGGAGTTTCATGCAGGACGCCGTCCACACGGTACCGTATCCGCAGATCGGTTTCCATCGGCTCGATGTGAATGTCTGTTGCCCGGTCGTTGTAGGCCTCCCAGATAATCTGGTTCACGAACTTGACGACCGAGGCTTCCTGATCAAGCTCGCTGAGATCCTGTCTGAGAAGGCTCTCGTCGTCCTCGAGGTCGAGCGTCTTGTTCTGCATCATGCGGTCGAGCGTTTCCGCGCCGACGCCGTAGAATTTCTTTGCCGCGGTGGCAATATCGTCCGCCGGGCTGAGCACCATCCGAATGCGGCATTCGGCCGCGAGGCCGAGGGCATCGGCCAGGCCGGGAGTGAACGGGTCGCTTGTGGCCACCATCAGGCATCCGTCCTCTTCGGCCAGCGGCATGACATTGTAGAGGAAGATCGCCTTGGGCGGCAGCTTTTCAAGAATGGCAGGGTCAATTTCGACTTCTTTGAGTCGCTGGTAGGGCAGCACCATGGATTCCGCCAGCCTGGTCAGGAGTTCATCTTCCTTGAGATCGCTCAATTCCAGTATGGTCGCACAGACCGGCTGACTGTTTGCCCTCGCCGCCTGAAGTATTTCTTCGAGCTGCCCGGCTTCAAAGAGTCCGGTGGCTTCCAGGAGATCATGGATTCTGGTATGGGTCGTCAACATTGTGGAGCAGTCTGCCATTCACTCTTCGTGAAAAGCAACAGATTATTGGTTGTCACTACCGGAACAATCAACGGAACAGGCCCCTTTTTTATTGTGTTCGCATCGGTCGGGTGATTATTTATTCCGCTTCGATGCACGATCCAATGCCCAGGTGGCGAAATTGGTAGACGCAAGGGACTTTCCGCCTGCGGCACCGCGAGTGCCTACGGCGGATCCGCCATAGCTTTGCGTAGGCGGAAAAATCAAGGATTGGTATAGTTGACGTTTTAATAAGCTGCTCGGGTGGCGAAATTGGTAGACGCAAGGGACTTAAAATCCCTCGGTCGCAAGACTGTGCGGGTTCGAGTCCCGCCCCGAGCACCACCCTTGTCTGTTGATAGAAGAAGCCATACTATCTTTGGAGCACCGACCGGCTGCCTATGTCCTTCTATCATCGGACGGCACCTATCGCTACAAGGGTTGCTGTCGCGACCTCGTCGAGCGAATGAAACAGCATCACGCAGGTAAAGTTTCTCGGACTAAAAATCGAAGACCCCTCAAGCTTCTGCATTCGGAATACTTCGATAGTTATACTGACGCGCGAAAACGCGAGCTCTACTTTAAATCCGGTGCAGGACGGGAATGGCTGCTGCGCCGGTATCCTTGATTCGCTGCGGGATAGGACTTTCCGCCTGCGGCGGATCCGTCGTACCTTTGCGTAGGCGGAAACGTTGCTTTGTCGCCAGCCTTGCGTGGCTTGGCTCATAGAGCCAACTCTACAATGTCGGATCGGTGTAGCGTCGGCTCTATGAGCCGAGAGGTGTATGTCCTATCAAACGATAACTGAGCTTACTCAAATTTTACGATGCTTGGAAAAAAGGTTCAGGGACCGGATTTCTCCAGCCCCTGAAGGGCGGTGGGGGCCGCCCAAGGCGATACACCTTTACCAAGGTGCATCAGCCTCCACTTATGGTGTCCACGGAGCAGTTACACGATAGAACTGCTGGGTAGGTGCCGTGGAATTTGTTTGCCAGTTGACCGGGCCAACCACTTCAGTCCCCACATCAACCCAGCTGTTGCTGATCACCAGATTCGTGGTGCTCTGCATCTGATAGGTGATGTTGCTCTGCGCATTCCATTCAACCTGTGCAACTGCATTGGCGTTGGTGAAGAACAGGTTGGTTATTGTAATATCGGGCGACGGTTCGGGTTGATAGATTTCGACCAGATAGTCTTCCACCTCACCTTCCGTTGCCGCTCCTCCCGGCGCCAAGCCGCCGGCTAGACTCAGGCGGAAGCGGGCATAGTTGGTGCCCAGCACCGAAGTGACCGGTACCGGGAAGGTCAGCGCATTGGCTCCTGCTGAAAGCACGGTGGCATTGAAGATCTGTTCGCCGGCCGCATCTCCCCATGTCCCGCTGCTGTCGAAGTCTACCCATGCATCCAGCGCCCCGTTCCCGATGCCGGAAGTCAGGGACACGTTCACGGATGCATTGGATCCCCGGACCAATGTTGAAGCAATCGAAACACCATCCTCATCGTCGAATGCTGCAAGGTCGTCACCGTCGGCCAGAGCGGTAGGCTGACCGTCCTGTTCGGCATCGATCCGTCCTCCAAGATAGAAGTTTGTCAGGATGACGTGCTTCGCCCCGACACTCGCGCTGAGCGTCGGATAGGTCGGATCAGGCGCATCGCCCCAATCGAAGACATCCCCTTCATCGCCGGACAAGGCAAACGCCAGTTCCAGCGACTCCGTGTAGCGTGGATGTGTCGGTTCGGTGTAGTACAGATCTTTCCAGTAGACCGGTGGCAAGGCCGGATCGTAGTAAACGGCGTCGTCGTTGAAGGAGTCCGGCGTCGTCTTCCAACCGAATTCGAAGCTTCCGATTCCGTCATAGGTGTACGATACCACCAGCCAGTAGATATTGCCCTCGACCTGAACGAAGGCTTCG
Source organism: Kiritimatiellales bacterium (assembly GCA_013042165.1). GTDB lineage: Bacteria > Verrucomicrobiota > Kiritimatiellia > Kiritimatiellales > Pontiellaceae > Pontiella. The sequence goes on from JABDQT010000128.1 coordinate 9,332, forward strand.
TTTGACAGTGGATAGAAGTCGAACTGGTAGATGTTGAAATCACCCGGGAATATCCATGTCGGTGTACCCGGATCATGCCACCATTCACCGGAACCCGTGTAGATTTGACCCGCTGTGTATTGCATCGGTGCGAACGTCTTCGACCAGAGCATCGAGCCGGGGTGGCTGTAATCTGCATCAACGCCTGCCGGAACATCGCTCCAGATCGAGAGGTTAAACGTCAGGCCGTCGGGGCCTTCCGGCGGCAGATTATCACCTTTGAATGAGCCCCAGAGATGGATATCTGTGATCGGTCCACTGGCCGTGCATTGGAAATCGTCAGCCAGCTGGGTGTCGGTCATGTTGACATCGACGCCTTCCGTCCCTTGCTCGGGAATCTGCAACCACTTGAGGTCCTCGACGTATACGAGATAGTCTTCCACCTCGCCATCAGGCGCAAAGCCGTTAAAACCAAGGCCCGTCTGTGTACTGATTCGGAATCGTGCGAAGACATTCTGATTGGTCGCCCAGCTCGGCACCGAAAAGTTCACGGTATTGAGCCCGGCCACAACCGGTAGATTATTGATGATCTTTTCCGATGCATCCGCCCAGTCGCCGTCCGCGTTCCAGTCCATCCATCCCTGCAGGATGCCGCCCGCTCCGGTCACGTTCACCTGGATTGCGGCGGGTGCGCCGGAGATGATTGCGGTCGTGAGGGTTACGCCGTCTTCATCGGCCAGACCGTTGACGTCATCCCCATCGGCAAAGGGTGTCGGCTGTCCGTCCAGTTCGTTGTCGATGAGTCCGCCCAGATAGAGGCCGGAAAGTACGTGCCGGGCGCCGTTGCTGACCGACAGCGTGGAATAGGTTGCCGGTGCATCACCCCAATCCAGATCGGGTTCCTCGATCAAGACCTCATAGTCCTCGACTTCACCGTCCTGTGCCGGACCTCCTGTGGGCAGCAGAGCACCTCCACTGTTGATGCGAAAGCGGGCAAAGGTTGATCCAATGGCCGCGCCGACTGGAACAGTAAATCCAACCGGATTCGGGCCCTGCAACAGCATGCCGTTTTGGATCTTCTCTCCTGCATCGGTCCAGTCGCCATCGGCATTGTAGTCGATCCAGCCGTCCACCCAGGCCTGGCCTGCACCTGTACCTCCCGCACCATCATCAACATTAATCGTAATGGTGTTGGCGACACCGGCCACCAATGCAGGTGGAAAAACGATGCCATCCTCATCATCGTTGCCGTCGAAGATGTCGTCGCCCAAGGCGTTGGGGTCGGGTTGCCCGTCCGGTTCGGCGTCCGGCTGATCGGTCTGTGTGCCGTCGTCGAAGTAGGGGGCTCCAGCCACAATGGTGTGGTGGGCACCATTATCCCCCAGCAACGTCTCATAGTCTCCCGGTCCAGTGCCCAGTACCCCGTCGGGCGCATCGCCGAAATCATATGGTTCCGGTTCCATTTCTTCGCCGCCATTGATGATGAAGGCGAGATCGAGCGAGTTGCTGTAGATCGGATCGCGCAGCTCATTCCAGAGTTGCGGCTCGATCGGTTCATCCTGCCATACCGCATCATCGTTGAAGTGCGGCGAACGCGAAGTCTTCCAGCCCCATTGCTGGTAAGACAGCTCTGAGTTCACGGTGATGTCGAGCCAGTAGATGGTTCCATTGGTTTGGTAAAACGCCTCCGTCTCCGGAATGACAATGTCGTAACGGAAGTAGTTTGTATGGTTCTGCGTGATCACCTCGCCGGTGTTCGGATCATACCATCCCTGCCACGAGGGCTCCTCCGGTATCGGATCGGACACGATCCATCCCTGCGGAGGATTCAAGGGGTCAATGTCCCGCGCCCACAACAGTTCACCCGGATGGCTGTATTCGCCGCCCGGGCCGTCGGGATCCGGCACATCGGTGTGAATACTCAGGTGGATGTTGGTAATCCCCTGATAAGGATGCTGTTCTTCGAACTGGTCAAAGAACCATGAGCCCCAGAAGGTGATGTGTGTGATGA
>JABDQT010000031.1 GCA_013042165.1 Kiritimatiellales bacterium
GCAGACAAAGTGGTTGCGTATGACCAGTCTGAAAAAATGCTCAAGCTGGTTTCAGAAAAAGCGACTGAGCAGAATGTGGTACAGCATCTGGATCTACGGGTGGGCAATCTGGAGAGCCTCGATATGTCCGGCGAGGCTTTCGATGCCGTTTTCCTGAGCCAGTCTCTGCATCATACCTCGAATCCGGAGGATGTGGTGCGCTTGGCCGCGGAAGGACTGAAACCGGGCGGGCGGCTGATCATTCTGGATCTGGTACGGCACGAGCACGAGTGGGCCCGCGAGGAGTGGGCAGACCAGTGGCTTGGATTTGATCCGCTCGAAATCCGGGAGTGGCTCGGGCAGGCGGGCATTGAACCGCAGGTCATCGATTCGCTTCCCGGTTCCACACCGGACCTTTCGGTGCTCATTGTGGCAGGAACAAAACAATAATCCGTTTGAAAGGTCTGTTCCCCGAATCCGACTATTTAACTATTAACAACAGGAGTAGTTCCCATGGCAGGAAAGAAGAAAGCCGCAGTAAAGAAGAAAAAGAAGGATTACGTCGTTACCGATTTATCGCTGGCCGAGTTCGGGCGCAAAGAGATGCAGTTGGCGGAGTATGAAATGCCGGGACTGATGGCGCTGCGCGAAAAATATGGCAAGGAAAAGCCGCTCAAGGGGGCGCGCATCACCGGATCGTTGCATATGACGATCCAGACGGCGATGCTGATTGATACCCTCGAGATTCTGGGCGCCAAGGTGCGCTGGGCAAGTTGTAATATTTTCTCCACGCAGGATCATGCCGCCGCGGCTATTGCCAAGGCGGGAACTCCGGTTTTTGCCAAAAAGGGTGAAACCCTTGAGGAGTATTGGGAATATACCGATCGTATCCTCGACTGGGGCAACGGCAAGGGACCCAATGTGATTCTCGATGACGGCGGCGATGCCACGATGTTTGTTCAGCTGGGCTACAAGGCCGAGCAGGACCCCTCCGTACTCGACAAGAAGCCGGAAAGCCCGGAAGAAGCCGTGCTCTATGCGCAGCTCAAGAAGGCGCTTAAGAAGGATCCGAAACGCTTCTCGCGCATTGCCAAGGACATTCTCGGTGTTTCCGAAGAAACCACCACAGGCGTGCACCGCCTCTATCAACTGGCGGCCAAGGGCGAGCTTCTGTTTCCGGCCTTCAACGTCAACGACTCCGTCACTAAATCCAAGTTCGACAACCTCTACGGCTGCCGGCATTCACTGGTCGACGCCATCATGCGGGCTACCGATGTCATGCTCTCCGGCAAGATTGCCGTGGTGGCCGGTTACGGTGATGTCGGCAAGGGCAGCGCCCAGTCGCTCAAGGGTCAGGCCGCACGGGTGATCATTACCGAAATCGATCCGATCTGCGCACTGCAGGCGGCGATGGAAGGCTATGAAGTCATGAACATGGACGACGCCTGCGCCATCGGCGACATCTTCGTCACCACCACCGGCTGCTGCGATGTCATCACGGAACGCCACATGAAGAAGATGAAGGACATGGCCATCGTCTGCAACATTGGCCACTTCGACTCCGAGATTCAGGTCGAAAAGATGAAGCAGTACAAATGGACCAACATCAAGCCGCAGGTCGACAAGATTACAATGCCCAAAGGAAACAGCATCATTATGCTGGCCGAGGGGCGTCTGGTGAATCTCGGCTGCGCAACGGGCCATCCGAGCTTTGTCATGTCGAACAGCTTCACGAACCAGGTGCTGGCGCAGATAGAGCTATACTGCAACCCCGGCAAATATCCGATCGGGGTCTACACCCTGCCGAAGCTGCTCGACGAGGAAGTGGCACGTCTGCATCTTGAAAAGATCGGTGTCAAACTCGATGCGCTCAGCCGGAAGCAGGCCAAATATCTGGGCATTCCCCAGAAAGGCCCCTTCAAGCCCGAGCACTATCGCTACTAAGAATCCGGCATGCAGCATCAGAAAAGGGCGGCTGGATAGCCGCCCTTTTTTGTCACGATTGGGTATTATCGAACTCTTCCATGGTGTCATGAAAACAAGGGGCAGCCCGACACCGTTCATCTGCCCATAACTGTCGAACGTTCATTGGATTTCAAAACAACCGAGCGATTTAAGCGGCAACACTACCCACCGCTTAGATCTGTTTATTACTGCAGACCATCCAGTATTTCCTTCCATACTTTTTCCGGGTCAAAATTGAGGACTAAATCGTCTTTGGTTTTGTTGCCGGTGAATGTCCCCGTACCATGTTGAATCATGTATGTCGGGTGATAAGCTGGTTTTCCAACTTTCTTCAACAAAGTACTCAGCCTGTCGGGGTTCTCAAAAAATGCTTTGAGTGTGGTTTGGAATTTATCCTGTTTGTCTTGAGAAAGTCCTGTGCCTGCATTCCTTTGCATAACTCTCAGGGCCTGATGCGCTGTGTTGTCGGCAACACGAAGCATGTCATACATTCCGTATCCTGTTCCAACACCAAAGGCCAATACAGCATCATCATATTTTTCCTGCTCAATTTTTAGTCTGACCAGTTTGAAAATATCAACGGGATTGTTTCTGTTGGTGATTTCAGAAACCTCTTTTAGCTCAACCTCTGTTTCTGTTTTCAGATTCC
>JABDQT010000038.1 GCA_013042165.1 Kiritimatiellales bacterium
AGAATATCGCCTGCGGTTTCAGCGACGAGCGGGTTGATCAGGTTCTGGCGGAATGCCGTAAATACGGGCTCTCGGCGAGCGAAACGGATGCCCTGCTCTCCATGGTCTACATCGCCCATGCAGAGCAGTTGCCGGCCGGTTGTGTTTATCTGAAAATTGAGGAGGGGTTTGCCAAGGGTATTCCTGTGGAACAGATCCGTCCCGCTGCCGCAAAGCGGCTCGATTGTATGCGCCGGGCAGATCAGCTGATTATGTCGGTTCGCAATGGCCGAGGAGGACAGCATCAGCATCTGGTGCAGCATATGTGTATGGCCATGGAAAGCGGCCTGCCCGAAGAGGTCATCGAGCATGTGATTAACCGACCCGGCGGTTTCCGCTATGGGCGGCTGATCCACGTCATAGAGGCTGGAGAGTCCCTGCAACTGGCAGGACTGCCTCCATCGCAGATACAACAGGTTATGAGCGACTGTCTCGATCGCGACCTGACCGGCCCCGAAGTGATGCGAGTGGTTGAAGTTATTCAAACCGGCTTGCGCGACGGTATGGAGTTCGATGCCATTCACGATGCGCTTTGGGTCGCTTCCGATTGATCGTCCGTCTTTCATGTGACGCCTCCGGCCTGACGGGTGTACTGCCTATGGAAACAGGGGAAGCAAACACAGGAGAGAAAAGATGAAGATGAAGTATATTGCTGTACTTATTACCGGGCTCGCAGTCACAACCGTAATGGCTCAAGGCAATGGCAATGGTGGAGGCAACGGCGAACGGAAGCGCGATCAAAGAAAAGTATGTCCCGTCTGTTCGGAAGATGGCGAAGAGACCCAGCAAGAGCAGCAGGCTCAGGAAAGAAAGCAGCAACGGGATGGTTCGGGTTCCTGCACTCAGTAACTGACCGGAAAATCCAATGTGAGGGGAGGGAAGCATGGCTTCCCTCCTTTTTTTTGCGATGTGACGAATCCTCGGGGAGAGGTGTACTCCTTATGAAAACGGGGAAGAATCATCACACATGAAAGGATAGAGCAATGAATAAAAGAACACTACTCACTTGGGTTATATGCGCACTGATCACTGGCTGGTTCGTCCATCCGGTTATGGCCAAAAAAGGTAAGGGCGGAGGAAAACCTGCACCGGTTCCTGTGCTTTCCCAGGCTGAAGCCGCAGATCTGCTGTTTATGCGCGAAGAGGAAAAGCTGGCCCGCGATGTCTACATCACCCTCTATGCGGAATGGGGCAACCGGGTGTTCGATAACATATCACAGTCGGAACAGAAGCACACCGATGCGGTGCTGGGCCTGATCAACAAGTATGGGTTGGATGATCCCGCCCTTGAATTTGGCTATTTTGCCGATTCCGAGCTGCAGGAGCTGTTCAATACGCTCGTGGCTGCAGGCCTGCAGTCTCAGCTGGACGCGTTGATGGTTGGCGCGCTGATTGAAGAGGTGGATATGGAAGATATCGTAGCCGCCATGGAACGCACCGACGAGGCCGACATCCTGACCGTCTACGGCAACCTGCTGGCGGGTTCCGAAAACCATCTGAGCGCCTTCGTCAGAAATATCGAAGCGATCACCGGCGAAGCGTACGTGGCGCAATGGATCTCTCAGGAAGAGGTCGACGCCATCCTTGGCCGATAAAAAAAAACACGCAGAAGAGGGCCCATCCAGCCATTGGAATCTCAGATGGCTGGAGTTCCCTTTTTGAGATTGCCAATAAGCAAACGGAGAAGTCAGATGAAAACGAAAATCTGTTTAATGTTGTGTGCCCTGGCCGTTCTCTTGGGCAACTGGTCGACGGCTGCCGTGGCGGAGTCCTGTTGCTGCTGTCGTAGTACTTTGGTGAATACGGCGTCTTCCGTTGCGCTGAGCGCCGATGAAACTCACGACCTGTTGTTGATGCGCGAAGAGGAAAAGCTTGCACGAGATGTCTACGCCGCGATGAACGAGGTTTACAGCCAGCGCATCTTCGTGAACATTCCCCGGGCAGAGCAGCACCATATGGATGCTGTTCTCGGGTTACTGAATGCCCATGGACTGGCCGATCCCGCCAAAGAAAAGCCGGGAGCATTTGGGAATAAAGAACTGCAGAAGCTCTACAATCAATTGGTCAAGCGAGGAATAAAATCGAGGGAGGAGGCCTTTCTGGTCGGAGCATTCGTTGAAGAATTGGATATCCAGGATCTCATCGAATCCATGAAGCGCACCTCGAACAAGGACATCCTCGCCGTCTACGAAAATCTGTTGGGCGGCTCCAAACGGCACCTCAACGCCTTCGTCAGAAACTATGAAGCCGCTTCGGGACAAACCTATAAGGCGCAGAGAATGTCCCAGACCGATGTAAATGCCATACTGGGTAGATAAAGCAATATGCTCCTGATCAAAGCTTTACGTATATATCCAGCTTGGATGGCCAAATATCCGAATTGGATGTGACGTTTCTTAACCGAATGGTGTAGTCCATATAGGGCATTCTTATTTCTTTGGTATAAGCGGGGGTGAATCATGGAACTTTCAAGGCGGCGCTTTCTCGAATATTGCAGTATTGCTGCAGGTACCATCGGACTCACACCAGGCGACCTCGCCGGTCTCAATGAAGCTCTGGCCAATCCCGCTGCGCCTGAAGTCATCTGGCTGCATGGCAGTTCCTGTACCGGATGCTCTGTTTCCTTTCTAAACCGTATTTCTGATACCATGGGTGAGCCTGCTTCAGTTGTGGAGGTGCTCACGCAGGCAATCAACCTGACCCATCATGCTACGGTTATGACCTTTGCCGGCGAAAGCTGCGGCGCGGTGCTGGAGCATGCGGTCAAGCGCGGCAACTATATCCTTGTACTCGAAGGCGGAGTGCCGACGGCCTTCGGAGGCTTCTGCTGCATTGCCTATAGTTATAAAGGCGAGGAAGTCACCTATGCCGCAGCGGTATCCGAACTCGTTCAGCATGCCTCGCATGTGGTCTGTGCAGGAACCTGCTCCAGTTTTGGAGGCATTCCGGCTGCAGGCATTAATCCATCCAATGTCGTCAGCGTGCAAGCACATGCCGGCGTCCCCACCATCAATATTTCAGGCTGTCCGGCCAATCCCAACTGGGTGGTTTGGGCCATTGTTCAGCTTTTGCTGGGCAACCCGGTCGAACTCGATGCCGACAATCGTCCCGTTGCACTTTACCGGATAGAAAGGGGGCAGAATCCATGGGAAAAAATCCATCAATCCTGTCCGCACAAGAGCGCATACAACAGCGGGAGCCTTGCTGCTGATTTCAACGATACGGTGAACAAGTGCCTGGTTGATCTGGGTTGCCGTGGGCAGTGGACGAAAGCAAAGTGCGACCGTTGCTGGAACGGAATCGAGGGCGAGGGACACTGGTGCATTGGTGTCAATTCACCATGCCATGGTTGTACCGAACCGACATTCCCCGGGCTGCAATCTTTCTTCCGGCCTTACACCAGCGGCAGCTAGATCAAGGAGAATCCCATGCCGATAATTACCGCTTCAATTGATCCTGTAACACGCATCGAAGGACACCTCAAAGTCGATGTCGAGATCGATACCGTCGAGGGTGTTCAGCAGGTCATCGACGCCCATTGTGTCGGGACGCTGTTTCGCGGCTTCGAAAAAATTATGGAAGGTCGTGATCCTCGTGACGCACCGAATATCACGTCGCGCATCTGCGGTGTCTGTCCGACATCGCACGGCATGGCCGCCGCGCTCACGCTTGACGATGCCTTCGGCATCGCGCCACCGACCACCGGAACCATGATGCGCAATCTGGTGCATGGTGCCTGCTTTCTCGAATCGCACATTCTGCATTTCTATATCCTGAGTCTGCTCGACTATATCAAGGGGCCGGGCATGGCGCCTTGGCAGCCCGGATGGGATACCGGTCGCCGGCTCGACGGCTCAACCGAGGCCCGCCTGCAGGGTAACTATCTCAAAGCGATCGAAATGCGGCGGAAGTGCCACGAGATGGGTGCCATTTACGGGGGAAAACTTCCGCATACGCCGTCATTCATTGCCGGCGGATTCACGGCGGTATCGACAGCGGACGACAAGACCGGCTTTCAATCACTGCTCACGGAAATCACCGATTTTATACAGGGTACCCTGCTGCCGGATGTTGAACTGCTGGCTTCGCTCTATTCAGACTATTTCAGTATCGGTGCAGGATACGGCAATCTCATTTCCTATGGCGTATTCCGGCAAGGTTCCGGAACGCTCTTTGCACCCGGTGTCCTCGATAACGGTGCAACCAGTGTCCAGGCGCTGGATACCAGCCTGATCACAGAATATGTAACGCATTCCTGGTACGATGATGCCACTAACGACAAACATCCTGCCGTTGGTGAAACCGTACCCTTGCATCCGAAGACGGAAGGCTATTCCTGGCTTAAGGCGCCGCGTTATGCCGGTTCAAATTATGAGTGTGGTCCGCTTTCCCGCATGCGCATTAATGGCGATTATGCCGGCGGTGTTTCCGTCATGGATCGGCATCTTGCCCGGGCACAGGAAGCTCTCAAGATAGCATTGGCCATGCAGGTCTGGCTCGATGCCGTTGTTGTTGGCGCCTATGGCTATTCTCCTGCCACGGTTCCAATATCTGGCAGCGGCGTCGGCCTGACCGAGGCCCCGCGCGGCGCGCTGGGTCACTGGGTGCAGGTCGCGGATCAGGCAGTTTCAGCCTACCAGGTGGTTACACCCACCTGCTGGAACTGTTCTCCGCGGGATACCGCCGGCAATCGCGGTCCTATGGAGCAAGCGCTCATTGGTACACCGGTCAAGAAGGCCGACCAGCCGGTCGAGGTGCTGCGCGTAATTCATTCTTTTGACCCCTGCCTGGATTGCGCCACACATGTGATGCGTCCGGACCGCAAGGGCAAGGTTTATATTGTCGACCGCACCGGTGTGCGTGAAGCGGAAGTATGATTCCATGATGAGCCCTGCAGAGCGTATCGCAGTGGTTGGCATGGGCAACCTGCTCATGTCCGACGACGGGGTGGGCGTGCATGTTGTTCATAAGCTGCGAAAAAAGTGTCTCGAGGGTGTCGAGCTGATCGATGCCGGTACAGCCGTGATCCACACCGCCGACTGTCTGCGGGAGGTTGACCGCATCGTGGTAGTTGATGCGCTCAAAGCCGGGCATCCCCCCGGCACCGTTTATCGTATGTCAGGGAACGAAGTGCTGGAGAACGATTATTCGCTTTCGGTTCATTCACTGGGGCTGAAAACCGCCCTAATGTTTTTAGGTTCTGAAGATACTCCTGCTGACTGGACATTGGTGGGTGTGGAGCCGGAGACGTTGGAGCGGGGGATGCGCTTGTCGGATGCGGTGCAGGAGGCTGTTCCCGCCGCGATGCGGGCGGTAGAGAATTTGATTGAGGAGTGGCGAATATGAAAAAGGAATTATGGCTGTTCATCGGATGGTTTACGCTCGGTGCTTCATATGGAAACATCGGTGGTTTTTGCGCATCACTGGATGTAGAGGGTAGCAACGCCTACGTTGGGGCCGGTCAAATTCTGCTTGCGATTGATGTATCTGATACGGCGGCGCCATCACTTACAGACTCGATATATCTGCCCGGACTGATCGAAGATGTGCTGGTGGATGGAACCAATCTCTATGCCGCGTGCGGCGATGCCGGGTTGCACCGCGTTGATGTGTCCAGCCCTGGGAGCATGGAGCTGCTTGATACCTTCGATTCGCCCGGCCATGCCTATGGGCTGGCACTCAACGGAAGCGCTCTTTATCTAGCAGACGGCGTCGCCGGACTGCAGGTATTGGATGCGGTCTCGCTATCCCTGACGGACAGCTTTTTCACCAATGGTCCCGCTATGGATGTGGTGGCCGATGGTTCATCCATCTACCTGCTCGACCATTTCAATGGCGTGATGGCTCTTGACGCCTCTCTCAACGAGACTGGATCGTACGGCATGATCGCTTTTGGCAACCGTATGGTGTCCGACGGCACAACGCTTTATGTCGCGGATTGTGAAGGAAAGATCACACAACTTGACAGGATCACTATGACGCTGATCACCAGCGAGCTTGCAGGCATTCCATCCCTGACCGTTGCCGTTTCCGGCTCCGATGTCTTCGTGGCACGAGGGGATGCAGGTGTGCAGGTGCTCGGTGGTGCCGTACTCGCCACGCCGGGCAGAGCATCCGGACTGGCCGTTGATGACGGAAAACTTTATGTGGCCGATGGATTCGGCGGACTCTCAATTTTTGATGCATTCTCGAAATCCCCGCTTGGTTCTTTCTCCGCTGTGGCGCGCAGCCGCGCAACGGCTGTTGCCGGCGGTATGGTCTATATGGCATCCGGTAATGAAGGGGTTAAGATTTTCGATTTGGCAGACTTTTCTCTTCTGTCCTCGGTGACCTGCAGCAACGCGCTCGACGTGGCCGTTACGGACGGCTTGTTATTGGTGGCCGACGCCTTTACGGGATTGGAAACCTTCGATCTAACCTCTCCGGTTGCTCCGGCTCATCTAAACACCTATACCTCGGCATCCCCTGCGATAGTGAGGTGCGTCGGAGCGGCTGGATCCTCGGCCTACATCGCCACGGCCTACAATGTTCATAAACTGGATATTTCAAATCCAGCATCACCGGTCTGGGTCGATAGCTACACGTCGTCGGACTATGTGTTCGATCTGGATGTCTCCGGAACCAATCTGCTGCTTTCAACCGCCGGTGGTCTGGAGGTTTTGTCGGAGGATCTTCTTCCAGTGGCTGAAACCGCAGTTGCGTCACAGATACACTCGGTATCGGCAGACGACGAAACCGTTCTTGCAGGCTGGAGCTTGATCGACCTCTCCGATCCGCTCACCCCGGTTGTTTCCAGCAACTTTCCGCCGCTGGTGCGCGCCCTCCAGCTGACTTTGTCAGGAGGAACAATCTATGCTTCCGCCGATGATGGCGGCACGGCCATTGTTCCAATGCCGGTCATCATGAATGATTCGGACGGCGACGGGCTTGATGATTCGCTTGAACAACTGATTATCGATTTTGATCCGGAAGACGAATTCGTGGATTTGGACAGCGTGCATCCGGATGATGATTTTGACGGTGATGGATTGTCCAATCTGCACGAACAGCTTGCCGGAACCTCCCCGGTGGATCCCGGTTCCGTATTTGCCATTTGCGGTCTTGTGGAGGAGGGCACCGGTCATGCTATCAGCTGGTATAGTTCCGCTGACCACTCATATACAGTGCACAAGAGCACCAACCTTGTAGAAGGATTCCATGTGCTTCAGGCCGACATCCCGGCAACCGCACCCATCAACGTGTTTGTGGATCCGGACTCAGGCAATTGTGCCATGTACATGATCACCATCAATCCCTGATTTCTTAAGAAGTAAGCTGCGTGCTCGTCTGCGAATCGCTGGTATCGACTGCCTTCACGCCGCTGGCCAGTGGCATTGTTGCAACACCCTCGGGAAACACGTTCATCAACACATCGTCGGCTGACTCGATGTGGTTTTATCAGGTCGAACTGGAATAGCTCAGAGTCCGTACGCTTTGATGAAGCGTTGGGCGTCGAAGTGCTCCGCAAAAAGGTCGACGGTGAGCTTGTGCTTCATGTGGTCATAGAGCTGAAGTTTGGTATTGCTGAAACATTTGTAGAGCGTGGCGTCCGTATCGGCGGTATCGCTTGGAACGGCAATCGTGGGAATGCGACTCGAGCCGAGCCA
>JABDQT010000012.1 GCA_013042165.1 Kiritimatiellales bacterium
ATCAAACTGCGCATTCCCGCCGGCGTTGAGTCCGGCTCGCGTCAGCGGTTGGCCGGCAAGGGCGAGGCCGGAGCGCGCGGCGGACCGGCGGGCGACCTGTTCATTGTCTTCCACGTGCGCGATCACGAGTTCTTCAAGCGCAACGATCTCGATATCTACTGCGAGGTACCCGTGCCCTTCAACATCGCGATGCTCGGCGGCGAGATCCAGGTGCCGACCCTCCATGGCGGCGCCAAGCTCAAGATTCCGGCCGGAACGGAGAGCGGCAAGATTTTCCGCCTGCGCGGACAGGGGGTCGTCGACGATGCCCACGGGCACGGCAAGGGCGACCAGAATGTGCTGGTGAAGATCGAGGTGCCCAGCCGCCTTTCCGGCAAGGAAAAGAAGGCTATGCAGGAGCTGTGTGACAAGCTGCACGAAAACCACTTCGAGGAAACCGCCCAAATGAAAAAGATGGCGGAGAAATTCTACGAGCGCAAACGCAAGCTCGAAGCCGATAGTTAAATCGTCCTCACTCTCGATCATCTCGTTCTCGTCGTCGAACATCGAGGACGAGGAGAAGGGACGACGACGAGTACGAGGGTTGATGCGGATTAATTCATTAGTCGATGCGGCGGAGTTGGAGAAGGAGATAGCCGTTCTTTCTCCGCCGGAGTCGCATCATCTCGCGCGCGTACTCCGGGTTCAGCCCGGCCAGCCAATCACGTTGTTCGACGGGCAGGGCGGCGTGGCCGAAGGCATCGTGGATGCTGTTTCGAAGACGGTCGTAGAAGTAAAAATTGCTGAGCGCTGGAGCGTTCCGCGCCCCGCCGTTGAGATTGATCTGATTCAGGCGGTGCCGAAACCCGACCGATGGGAACTGGTCCTGCAAAAGGCCGTCGAGCTGGGCGCAACCGCGATCCGCCCGATCCTCTCGCAGCACACCGAGTTCAAACCGAACCCGAAGAAGCAGGAGCGCTGGAGCAAGATTGTGCTCAATGCCGCGCAGCAGTGCGAGGTGCGCTGGCTGCCGACGCTTCGGCCATTGGAAACCTTTGAGTCCATGCTTCCTTCTCTTGAAAGCTATGATCTCGTTCTGGTGGGCTCGCTCTATGACGGGGCCAAGCCGTTTCGCGAAGTTCCTGTCGGTGGAAACGAGAAGGTGGCCCTGCTGATCGGGCCCGAAGGCGATTTTTCGCAGGAGGAGGTTGCGGCGGCTGTTGAGGCCGGTGCCATCCCTATCTCCTTTGGGGATCGTATCCTGCGCACGGAAACCGCCGCAATTTTTGGTTTAAGCGTTCTGGCCTATGAGCTAGGTTAAGGACTTCCGATTTTAGAATGTTGATTGCCGAATTGCGGGTCTGCGACGCGGCTTGCCGTGTGAATCCGTTTTTTCAGCGGCTAAAGAGAGAGTTTCTATGAAAACAACCGTTGTTGCGCTGGCAAACCAGAAGGGCGGGGTAGGAAAGACCACCACGGCCATTAATTTTTCGGCCTGCCTCGCGGAAAAGCGCAAGAAGGTCCTGCTGGTCGACCTTGATCCGCAGGCGAATGCCACGAGCGGCCTGGGACTGGAAAAGGGGTTTGCCTCCAGCGTCTTTCCTGCATTGCTGGGCGAGGCCGATGGTCTGAGCCTCGTCCGGGAAACAGGCATCAAAAATCTCGACATCATTCCCTCCGAGCTGGATCTGGCCGGTGCCGAGGTGGCGATTGCCCGCATGGACGACTACCTGCACCGCCTGCGCGAGGCCATGGCTCCCGTAATCGAGAGCAATACCTACGACTTTATTATTCTCGACTGCCCGCCTTCGCTCGGCATCCTTTTCATGAATGCGCTGAATATCGCAGACGAGGTGATCATTCCGATCCAGTGCGAATATCTTGCCCTCGAAGGACTGGGCGTGATGATCGACATCGTCAACCAGATCCGCGATGCCGGCAACCCGAATCTGCACATCAGCGGCATCCTCATGACGATGTACAACATGACCACCAATCTGTCGCAACAAGTCGTTCAGGAAGTGAACAAGCACTTTGCCGACCGGGTTTTCGACACGCTGATCCCGCGCAATGTGCGCTTAAGCGAGGCGCCGAGCTATGGCCAGCCCATCACCCAGTATGATTCGGACTGTATGGGTGCGGCGGCCTATCGCACGTTGGCCAAAGAATTTTTGAAGCGCCGCAAGGCCTATGTCGAGGAAGGTGGCGATGCGGAATCGTCGCTCTATAATCTTGTGCCGAGCGATCTGGCCGAGGAGCTGTAGCACCCCGAACCGGCGGTATGCACCCTGTTTGCGGCCGGCATACAAGGGTTGCAAATTCCTCCGCCTGCCTTTATGATTCTGCCACAGATGGCGCAGAGCCATGAAGTGGAGGCATGAATGGCAAAAAGGTTAAAGAAGCAACTGGGACTTCTGGATGTCTTCGCCATCTGCATCGGGGCAATGATGAGCTCCGGGCTGTTTGTGCTTCCGGGCATTGCGGCGGCTAAGGTCGGCCCCGCGGTAATTCTTGCCTATCTGCTTTCCGGACTGCTGATCATCCCGTCCATGCTGTCCATGGCTGAAATGGCGACGGCCATGCCGCGGGCGGGCGGAACCTATTTCTTTGTCAGCCGCAGCCTCGGCGGCATGTTCGGAACGGTTGACGGTGTCGGGGTCTGGCTGGCGCTCATCCTCAAGACGAGCATCGCCTTGCTGGGCTTCGGAGCCTATCTTGCCTCGTACATCAACCTGCCCATGCAACTGGTGGCCATCGTGGCCGGGCTGGTGTTCATGGTCATGAATATCGTTGGAGCCAAGGAGGCGTCGCGTCTGCAGGTGGCGATGGTGGCGGGGCTTCTGGCCATCCTTCTGCTGCTGGTGTTCAAGGGGGTTGCTTCCGTCGAGCAGGCACGGTATCGGCCGTTTGCGCCGCAAGGGTTCGGAGCTTTGCTTCCTACGGCGGCGCTGGTATTCATCAGCTATATCGGTCTCACCAAGGTGGCCAGCGTCGCCGAAGAGATCAAGCATCCCGAGCGCAACATACCACTCGGCATGCTCCTTTCTCTGGTGGTCATTCTGATTCTGTACAGTTCCGTTGTGGCCATCGTGGTCGGGATTGTTCCGGCTGAGCAGCTCTACCAAACCCTCACCCCCCTCAGCGATGCCGCCGACCTGTCGATCGGGCCGGTCGGAAAGCACCTGATCAGCCTGGCGGCGGTCCTGGCGTTTGCCACCACGGCCAACGCCGGAATCATGTCGGGCAGCCGCTACCTGCTGGCCATGAGCCGCGACCGGGTGATCCCGCACCCCTTCTCCCGGTTTTCCCGCTTCAAGACGCCGCGCAACGCCATCGTCCTGACCTCTGCCGTGATTCTGCTGATTGTCTCCCTGGCCGGGCTCGAGCGCATTGCCAAGCTGGCCAGTACCTTTCAGCTGCTGGTGTTTGCTTTTGTAAACATTGCTGTAATTGTCATGCGCGAGAGCGGTATCAAGAGTTACGATCCCGGCTTCAAGAGTCCGCTATATCCGTGGATCCAGATCATCGGCATCCTGATCTCCGTGGTGCTGATTCCCGAGATGGGGCTGATGTCGAGTATCTTCGCCATGGGGCTGGTTGCTGCCGGCGTGGTCTGGCACAACCTCTATGTTGCGCCGCGTGTGGAGACCCGCGTCGGAGCGGTAGCCAAGATGGCCGAACAGCTCGGCGAGCGGCTGCTCGAGCGCGATGCCGATGCCATGGGACTGCGCACCGAACTGCGCGAGATCATGAAGGAGCGCGGCCTGCGTGAAGACGATCCCTTCTTCCAGGTGGTTCATTCCGCCGATTTCATTGAGGTTGAGCCCGGGGTGGATGCCGAAGAGGTAATCCGCCGGGGTGCCGGCCTGCTTTCGAAACATAGCGGGATTTCGCACGACCTGATTCTCGGCGCCATGCTGGAGCGCAACCGACTCGGCGAGACCCCGGCCGACGCCGGCGTGGCTCTGCCGCATCTGTTGCTGAACGATGCCAAGGATTTCCATATGGTCGCCATGCGCAGCATCCAGGGATTGGAGTTTCCCATGGCCGGGCAGCCGATTCACGCCGTTTTCCTGCTGCTGGGCGCACGAAGCAATCCAACGCGCCACCTGCGCTTCCTGGCTGAAATTGCGCGCCGCGCCGAAAATCCGCATTTTATCGATGACTGGATTTCAGCGGAATCAACTGCGGATTTGCCCACGGTGCTGCTTTCCAGCGTAGATGAAACCGAATAAAAAAAGCCTGCGGATGCAGGCTTTTAAAGAGTGGCGAGGATGACGAGACTCGAACTCGCAACCTCCAGCGTGACAGGCTGGCGCTCTAACCAATTGAGCTACACCCCCACAAAAGGAAGCGACATAGTAGTCATTTCGCCGCATGGCGCAAGGCGATTTTTTATTTTTTTACGATCCCGGCTTTTTCGCATTTCATGCGCACAAAAATGTCTGTTTTCATTAAGGCCCAAGCCCGGAAGCCTAGTAGATAGTACTATCCATTAATTCGACCGAAGGTCTTCCATTTTTTCATCTCCCGTTCTAGTGTCCAATGAACGGTCAGGGAATCGTTCGTGTTTTCTAAGGCATGTATTTTGCTGTGAATGCGCAGCACCGCCAAGGGTTTCGAAGGATTTGGACATATCGATATGGGCTTCTTGATAAAGTACATCGTGGTCTTCGCAGTCGGAGTGGCGGCATCCCTGCTGCTGGTGCCGCTGGTCAAGAAAATCGCGCCGGCGATGGATCTGATGGATGAGCCGGACGAACGGCGCATTCACAAAAAACCGATCCCGCGTTGCGGCGGCATCGCAGTATTCATTGCCACCCATCTTGCGCTGGCCGTTGTGTTCCTCGGACCGTGGAGACAGCTGGCAGGCACCGTCCAGCTGCCCGAGTGGGGGATCATTTTTGTCTGTTCCACGATTCTGTTGCTGGTCGGTATTTTCGATGACCGCTACGACATGCGGGCATGGTTTAAGTTGCTGGGCCAGCTGGGTGTGGCGACCTTGATGTTTTTGGGCGGCTTTTCGTTTGAAGCCTTCCTGGGCGTTCAGCTTCCGTTTGCTGTCAACTTCGGGGCCACCCTGTTCTGGTTTGTGCTGCTGATCAATGCATTCAACCTGATTGACGGAATGGATGGCGCCTGTGGCGGGTTGGGTATGATTGCC
>JABDQT010000052.1 GCA_013042165.1 Kiritimatiellales bacterium
CCGCTGAAGCATCTGGTTGATTTCAATTTTCTGCAGTATGCCTCGTATGTGATCTGCGACCGCGCCATCCCGGCACTCGAAGACGGCCTCAAGCCGGTGCAGCGCCGCATCCTGCATGCGCTCAAAGAGAAGGATGACGGACGCTTCATCAAGGTGGCCAACATTGTCGGACACACCATGCAGTATCACCCGCACGGGGACGCATCGATCGCCGACGCGCTGGTCACGCTGG
This sequence comes from Kiritimatiellales bacterium, assembly GCA_013042165.1. Taxonomy (GTDB): domain Bacteria; phylum Verrucomicrobiota; class Kiritimatiellia; order Kiritimatiellales; family Pontiellaceae; genus Pontiella. The sequence goes on from JABDQT010000052.1 coordinate 233, forward strand.
CAAACAAGCGCTACCTGATCGAAGGCCAGGGCAACTATGGCAATATCTTTACAGGCGACCGCGCCGCGGCCTCGCGCTATATCGAATGCCGCCTCACGAATCTGGCGCGCAACGAACTTTTCAACAAGGAGCTGACGGAGTGGATCCCGTCGTATGATGGACGGAACAAGGAGCCCGTCACCCTCCCCTGCAAACTGCCGCTGATGCTGATGCTCGGGGCGGAAGGGATTGCCGTCGGCCTCTCGACGAGCATTCTGCCGCACAACTTTATCGAGCTGCTCGAGGCGCAGATTGAAATCCTGCGCGAAAAGAAGCGTACGCCCGCCGAACTCAACCTGCTGCCCGACTTCCAGACCGGCGGACTGATGGATGTTTCCGAATACAACAAGGGCAACGGGAAAATCAAACTGCGCGCCCGCATCGAGATGCGCAAAAACAACCGGCTCGTCATCACAGAGGTGCCGAGCGGCACCACGACGGAAAGCCTGACGGCATCCATCGAGGATGCCGTGAAAAAGAAAAAGGTGCCCGTGCGCGCCATCGACGACTTTACCGCCGAGAAGGTGGAGATCGAACTCACGCTCTCGCCGGGCGCCTCGCAGGAAAAAGCCATCCAGGCGCTGTATGCCTTCACCAAGTGCGAAACCTCGGTCTCCAGCCGGCTGATCTGTCTGCGCAATAACCGCCCGGTCGAAATGACGGTCGATGAAGTGCTGCGCGAAAATACGAAGCAGCTGCTCGAGATCCTCGACGGCGAGCTGAACCTCAGGAAGAGCAAATTGCTCGACGAGTTCCATAACAAAACGCTGGTGCAGATCTTTGTGGAAAACCGCATCTACAAGAAGATTGAGCAGTGCAAGACCTACGAAGCGGTCTACAAAGCGATCTACAAGGGACTGGCGCCCTTCAAGAAGCAGCTCAAGCGCGCTATTGTTGACGACGATGTCGAGATGCTGCTGGGGGTGCGCATCAAGCGCATTTCGCTGTTCGACATCGAGAAGAACCGTAAGGATATCGACGATATCCTGGCCGAGCTGGCGCAGGTGGAAAAGGATCTGAAGGGGCTCAACGGTTATGCCATCCGCTATCTTAAAAAACTGATCAAGGAATATAGGGACGACTATCCGCGGTGCACGGTGGCCACCAGCTTCAAGGAGGTCGAAGTGCGCGAACTGACCGCCACCGAACTGCAGATCAAACGCGACGAAAACGGCTACATCGGCACCAACGTCAAGGGCGAGGTGATTCTGGAATGCTCTTCGCTCGACAAGCTGCTCGTGGTGTGGAGCAACGGCCAGTACAAGGTGATGCCGCCGCCCGAAAAGCTATTTGTGGACGACAGCCTGGAGCGGTGCGAAATCTTCGATCGCGACAAGCAGTTTACCGCCGTCTACACCGAGGCCCGTATCTCGTACCTCAAGCGCTTCCAGCTTGGCGGGGCGATCATGAACCGCGAATATTTCCTGACGCAGGGCGAAAAATCAAAACTGCAGTTACTGGTCGATGGCACCCCTGAAGCTGTTTATGTGAAATACAACAAAGCCAAGAACCAGCGCATCCACCAGCAGCGCTTCAATCCGGCCGAGATTGCCGTCAAGGGCGTAAAGTCGCGCGGGAATCGGATGACGACCAAGAGCATCAAGTATATCGGCGCCGAACCCGGCCGCTGGTGGGATCATGACGATGAGGCCGATATGCCCGATGGCGTGCTGCTCTGATTGGGCAATGGCGCTTCGCGTTCTACCCTGAATCGACTCTATTTGGATGAGAGCAAGTCACTGTTCAGATATCGATTATCCTCTTAAACCACATTGGCTCATAGAGCCAACCCTACAACACGCATGGGTGTAGCGTCGGCTCTATGAGCCGAAACAACCAGGGCGTTTCAATCGGGGATTGGACCAGCGGCGCGGTTTGAAAAAAGAAAACGACTGAGGATGGAAGCCAAGGCGGGACAAACAGACGGCACGGAATACGACAAAATAATTGGGGACAGAATGATTTATCAGCATGTGGGGGTTTTATTTGGCTCGTAGAGCCAACTCTACAACACGCATGGGTGTAGCGTCGGCTCTATGAGCCGAAACAGCCAGGGCGTTTGAATCGTGGAGTGAACCAGCGGCGCGGTTTAAAAAAGAAAAACGACTGAGGATGGAAGCCGAAGTGGCGGGGGGAGCCAGCGATTCAGCT
>JABDQT010000064.1 GCA_013042165.1 Kiritimatiellales bacterium
ATCTATCGGGGCTTCATCCTAAGCCTGATTCTGCGGATGGGTATCAATCAGGATGATGCGGAAGACATCAGCCAGGCGGTCCTCACCAAGGTCTGGCAGAAAATCGAGGATTTTGAATACAACCAGAACAAAGGAAAATTTCACAACTGGCTGGCTGCCATGACCCGCAATACCGTGAAGGATTTTTTCCGCACCAAAAAGAATTTCATTACCGGCCGCGATTCCGTGGAATACCAGGAACAGTATGTCTCCATCGAAGAGCAGGTTTTGCCCGACATCGAAAATCTCGCCCGCGAGGAATGGGTGCTGCATATCACCAACCTGGCCTGGGACAACATCAAGGACGATATCTACGAAACCAAGCGGGAGGTCTTTAAACGGGTCTCCAAGGAGATTCCAACCCGGGAAATCGCCAAAGAGCTGGGAATTTCCGAAGCCAGCGTGCGGGTATACAAAGCCGAGGTATTTGAAAAAATGCGCTCGGAAATAACCCGTTTAAACCGGGAACTGGGCTAGAAAACCACCGAAAAAAGGCCTTTTTGACTGTTTTTTAAAATAAATGCAAAAAAAACAGGTTTATGGGTAACGCTTGGGATTTTCACTACGTATACATTAGTGAACCCAACAATTTCATAGGGCAGACGCAACAACCCACGTGAACCCACACTAGTTGCAGCCCGTTACTCCGAAAGCCCCGCCCTCCCGCGGGGTTTTTTTTGTCTAATTATAATCCGCATCAACCAAGCCTTTAAAGGGAAAGCCCCGGCATACGCCGGGGCTTTCTGGGTGTTTCCGGCTTGGCGTATTGGAAGGAGGGCTCCTTGCCAAGCCAGATGTTAGGGAAACTATGTTATATTATCCTGTTTCTTCAGCAATCGCTCCGATTCTGTCATGCTCTGTTCGCACAGGGCGCCTTGGACTATTCGTTTAGTTCGACGAAGCAACGTCCGCTTTGCTTACGGATTTGTATATCGCCTTCTTGGCCTCTTTCTTCAGCTCTTTCTCCCGTCGATTCAAACGATTCTGTTCTTCGGCCTGCATCCGTTTGAGTAAATCGTCCAGTTTCTCGGTTTCCTGCGTTTCAAAATGTGCTCTGGTTTGATCGCGCAATTTGCGGCTATTCCGATCCTGGATCACCTGACGACGTGCCAGTTCGGCATCGCTGGGCATACCTGTTTCGGAATCGATCTCCTGCGTATTGGCCAACCCGACCGTCACGAAAATAATCGTTTCGGACTGTCCGCTAATCGACTGCTTCCACGAAAACAGCTTTCCGAGCAACGGCAAGCTGCCCAGCAGCGGAACTTTTCGCTCGGTCTCCCCTTCCGTAACTTCCGTAAGACCGCCGATGGCCGCGGTCTGCCCACTGGACAGATTAAATACCGTCTGAATGCTTTTTTCATCGATGATTGGGTAGCTGGTATCCCCGGCTGTTTTATCCTTAAAAAAGCGAGTCAACGAGGGTTGAATTCTAACCGTGATATTGCTCGATGTGTTAATCGAAGGAGTCACATCCAATGTGATGCCGTATTCAAAGAACGGCATATCCGTATCCAGCTCGAATACAACGTCACCATCGCCCTGTGCATTCGGATTAACCGATGCTGTGCGGCTTTGCTTGAGATTGGGTTCTCGACGGATAATCGAAATGTTGGCCTGCTCTTCATTGGCCACGATGATTTTCGGATTGGAAACCACGTTGACCCCTTTGTTTTCTTCCAGAGCGCTCAGCACAAGGTTGAAATCGTCGGCGTTCAGCACACTGGTCAGGATTGCATACTCGCCGCTTCCGGCAAAAGTCGCGGCTCCCCCCGTCAGATCCGTAAACAGGTTTTCTGAAGGTGTTGCAGTAGAGATTTCCTTGCCATAGGCTGCTGCGTTCGCTGATGCACCGATGCTGTAGTCAGACAAAAGTTGCCAGTCAACGCCGAGGTCCTTCTGGGCATCGTCCGTGAGTTCCATGAATTTGGATTCAATAAAGACCTGCTGCCGCACTTTATCGATGGCAGATAGAACAGCCCGCACTTCGCCAAGGCTCGACTCTGTGCTCTTGACCACGATCATGTTTCTTGATGCAAATTCGGAAACCTTCGCGTTGTCAGGCAATAGTTCCCGGATCAATACAGCCGCATTCGGAACGGTGGCATACTTGAGCATAAAGGTTTCCACCACCTGGGGCTCCGGTGCGTCTGCCGCACGGCGGCGCACACTGAATACATTGGATCCGGCCACCCGCTGATAGAGCTCATAATTATACGTGTCCAGAATCGACTGGAGCGCAGGGCGCCATTCTACGTCCTTCAGGTTAACGGAGATCTGCGCGGCTTCGGTCAGTTCGGGAACAATGATGTTCGCGCCGGAAAGCTGGGCAAACAGATTGATGGCTTCTTCAAGACCGACTTTGTTCAAGCGGACGGAGATCAGGCTGTCGCTGCTCGAGGCCAGATCGTTTTCCACTTCAGACATAACCAGGTCATCGAGAACCGATAGCTCAGCAACTTCTTCGGAAACTTCTTGAGTGTCTTTTGTTTCCGATACGGTATCGCCGGACAGCTCAAGAATTTCCTCGGCTGGTTCAGCAACGGCTTGAATCTCTTCAGTCACCGGGTCTTGGACCATTTCGGTGGCATTGGTTTCTTCGCTCACCGTCTGCAGGAGTTCAAGCAGATCCTCGTCATTGATTTCATTGGTCTGCGCACACAGCGCAAGTGCTGCAAAAAAAGCAACCACTAGCATCCCGGCGGATTTGATTTTCATATTCGTCTTCATACGCTTCACCTTATTGTTCATCTTCCCAATGGTTGTCTCAACGGGCTGAAACACGACGGAGCTTGACCGACCCCGTTGCATGGATGTTCTCGATTGCCCATGTATAGATCATACCTTGATGGTTCACTGTTACTGTGTCGCCGACCCCTTTCAAGCGACCATTGATTACTGCAATAAATTCGTTATTCGCGCGGTTGCTGACTCCATTGATGACTACCTTCTTCATGGCTTCGTTCCAGCTGTTGCTGACTTGCGGTCCTTCGAGCGTTTCCGGCATTTCAATGACCTCAGGAGTAAGATTCTTCGGTTGGTACCCGATCGGCCAAAATGGATCCCGCTTGTAGACCGATGGACTCTTTGGAGCATCATTTATGCCATCGATTGCCATTGTTGTGAGCGCCGGCAGCAGGGTCATGCAAATCAAGGCTGCTGAAAACAGCCGCCGAGACAGCCAGCCTCTTAGAAAATATGTTTTTTTCATCGATAACCTCCCGTGGTCCGCCGTGAAGAACTAGCCTTCGCCGTCAAGCGTTTTCGGATTCCCTGCTCATGAAGCAGTGCTTTCCTTTTCGCATTATTGTCTAAACGAGCATATTTTGCTTCATCCCGAAAAGAGTTGATGTCCGAACCGTCCGGAGCCTTTGGAGAATCTGTCGGCGGACGTGTTTCGGATCGCGGGCCGTCTGTCTCCTCCGGTCCATTCCTATCCAATCCGGATTCTGCCGACTGGTGACGGTACCCCGACTGCCGCGCAATGGCTTTTTGCTTGGTCGCAACCTCGTCCCACACCGCTTCAAGCTTGCTCAAATTAAACGGCCATTGAATGAATAGCTGCACATTGTGTGTATCAGGACTTGAACCCGAACTGATCTCCATGCCGGAAAAGCGGACAAGAGGCTGGTCATGCTCCAGGCGGCTGAGAAAGTTCTTCGTCTGTGTGTAGCCGCCACGAGCAGTGATGCGCAATGAGTACGACCGAAAGCCGACGGTCTCTTTATTTCCATCCACCTTCGAAGCAGGCGTGTTCATTTCGTCGACGGTGTCCACTTCCATGCCGGATGTCCGGGCGGTGGCATAGATCACCTGCGAGGCCCACGAATAGTAATCGCGCTCAGGCGGAATTTTATCGAGACATTCCCTGAGGATTCTCACGCTGCTGTCATAGTCCTCACTGGTATGGGAGCTTTTTGACAGGACATTATCGGCGGTATTGATTTTGGATGAAAGATCCATCAATTCTTCTCTTGCCTTCGCGACGGAGGACAGACTGAAACGAATCCCCAGCACAGTCAGACACAACAGCACAACCGCAGCCACCGAGCTGAGTATAAGGTTTTGTTTCTGCCCTTTGTTTAAAGCCTTAAAATTCATGTGTCACACCTCAATCCAAAATCTCGCTTACCAGTCGGAACTCGCGCTGGTTTGATGCACCTCCACC